>CAZFOP010000004.1:0-29175 GCA_964520085.1 uncultured Solibacteraceae bacterium
CAGCGCACGCAATAATCGTCGATATCGTCGCCGGGCCTGGGTTCGCGCATGGTGTCTCCTATTGCCTAAGCCGTGGTGGACTGGGGCGCCGGCTCGGGCTCCGCGGCATGCTTGGGTTCGGGTAGCACCCACTCAGCCGGTTCGAATCCCACGAACTTGCAGATGCGCAGGCGGCCGTCCTCGGACTCCAGCAGATCGCCCACCTGAAGCGCATCGCCCGCTTCGCGCGACGCGCTCCACGCGTCGTACTCGTTCTGTCCTTCCACTTGGCCGAGTTGCTCGAAATCCTTCGGCTTCACCGAAACCGCGCCGCTCACGTGGGGCGCCAGGCGGAACTGCTGCCGCGCAGCATCCTTCATGCGAAAGATCCGATACAACGCCATAGCACTACATTGTAATCGAAAGACACGCGTGCGTCCCGACTGACTCAGCCAGCATGCCCGCAAGCGGGTTACACTCCAGTCTAAGGAGAACTTGCCATGCGGAGACTCTTTGACGTGCCGCTGCGAAGCGGCTGCTTCCTGCTGTGTGCGGTAGCTGTGGCTGTCGCCGGCGACCAGGTGAAGGTGGAAGGCGGCGCTCTGGAAGGAATCGCCGGCGCCGATTCCAGCGTGCGTGTTTTTGAGGGCGTCCCGTTCGCCGCGCCGCCGGTTGGCGCTCTCCGCTGGCAGGCGCCGCAACCGCCAGCCCCCTGGACGGGCGTCCGCAAAGCGGATCAATTTGGCGCCCGCTGTTACCAGGCGCCCATTTTTTCCGACATGATCTTTCGCGATAAGGGCATAAGCGAAGATTGCCTCTACTTAAATGTGTGGACGCCCTCGCCGGCGCCCAAGAAGCGCTTGCCCGTGTTGGTGTATTTTTACGGCGGCGGTTTCGCGGCCGGCTCCGGCGATGAGCCGCGTTACGATGGCACCAATTTCGCCAGGAACGGCATCGTCGTCGTCACCATCAATTACCGGCTGAGCGTGTTCGGCTTCCTCGCCCATCCCGAACTCACTGCCGAATCGCCGCACAAGGCTTCCGGCAACTACGGCCTGCTCGACCAGGTGGCGGCATTGCAGTGGGTGCAACGCAACATCGCGGCGTTTGGCGGCGATCCCGCCAAAGTGACCATCGGCGGCGAATCCGCGGGTTCCGCGGCTGTCAGTGCACTGGTTGCCTCGCCTCTGGCCGCGGGATTGTTCCGCGGGGCCATCGGCGAAAGCGGCGCCGTGTTCAATACCGGCGGCATTCTGGCGGCGACCCCGTTAGACCAGGCCGAGAAAATGGGAGTCGGCTTTGCCACCGCCGCGGGCGCCAAGTCCCTGGCCGAACTGCGCGCCATCTCCGCCGAGGACGTGCTCAAAGCCTACGCGAAGGGCGGCCCGATGCGATTCGGCCCGGACATCGATGGCTATTTCCTGCCGTCGGACTTGGCGTCGATTTACGGCGCCGGCAAACAGAACCACGTCGCGCTGCTGGCCGGATGGAACGCCGACGAGGTGCGAGGCTCCGTGCTGGGAGCCAAGCCGCAGCCTACCGCGGCGTCATTCCGCGGCCAGTTGAGTGCCCGCTTCGGAAACAAATCCGGCGATGCCGCCAAGGTCTACGCGGCCTCCAACGACGAAGAAGCGCTGGCCTCGGCGGGCGATCTGGCCAACGACACCTTCATCGTTTACTCCACTTGGAAGTGGATTGAGGTTCACGCTGCCACCGGGAAGGCGCCGGTGTACCGCTTCCGCTTCGACCGGGCCGTGCCGCTGCCCGGAGATATGCACATTCCTGGCGTGACAGGTTTGGCCGGACACTCCTGGGAACTGGAGTACGTGTTCGGCGCGCTCGATTCCAAGAAGGCGGCCTGGGGGCCGGAGGATCGCAAAGCGTCCGAGGAAATTGCCGCCTATTTTGCCAACTTCATCAAGAAGGCCAACCCCAATGGCGGCGGCCTGCCGAAGTGGCCCGCCTTCGGCAACACTCATCAGGTGATGCACCTGGACGCCGTCTGTCACGCCGCTCCCGAAGAGCATCGCGACCGTTATGAGTTCCTGGACGCTTTCTACTCCGCTGCGAAGAAGTAATCGCTAGAAGCGTTCGCTCACGCCGTCAATCGATGCTGGTGCGAAAAGCGTCGTCGTACGCGTAGAGCCCTTGTGGTGTGAGCGCGGCGGCGCCTGTCGAAGTGCCGCCGGCGGGCGGCCATGCCGGCCGGCAGCAATGCATCAGGTACTGGGTGAAGCGGTCGAAACCGCCATGGCCCACGATCTCCACCAGGGGAATCGCGTTGTTGTCGAAGAGTGCCAGTTTGGCCAGCACCTCCTGCTTCCCGTTCTTCAATTCCAGTCGCTTTTGGGGGTCTTTGGAGGCGAGGATCTGCTTCCCCAGTTCCCCCACTCGTAAGAGTAGGCCATCCCGCTCCAATCTCCTCTCCTCGCTGAAATGCATTTGATCGAATAGCGCGATATCGCAGAAATCCAGCATCGATTCGAGTGCCACGTTGTAGTTGGCATCCGCCGGTTCACCGTGTGCGCCAACGACCGCGGCGATGACTCCCGCCGTTGCGAACGCCAGCGGCTGACCGCTGAATTTGCTGCATGCCTCCGCAGCCCAACCCGCGCTGTAGCGCGTCCGGGAAAGACTCGTGTTCTTTGGTATCAAATACGCGAAGGAATAAATGCCCGAAGTGTTCGGATCGGTTTGCGCCGGATAACATTGGAATCCGTGCGACACAAACACCACCGAGCGGCGGATGCCGGCGCCGGTCTTGTGAAACAGCTTGAATTGCGCTTCGCCGTACGAAGTACCGACGCTGAAAGG
Source organism: uncultured Solibacteraceae bacterium (assembly GCA_964520085.1). Taxonomy (GTDB): domain Bacteria; phylum Acidobacteriota; class Terriglobia; order Bryobacterales; family Bryobacteraceae; genus Bog-375. The sequence continues at coordinate 2,794 of CAZFOP010000004.1, forward strand.
GGTCTCGGTCGCCCCTGTAAGATTCGTGATGAGTGACATACCCGTTTTCCCTCCGGATGAGATCAAGGTTACCACCCGCGGCGTCGAGGCAGCGTAGTGGTTGGGCCCTGAGCGGGCGTGCAGGGCCATGCCAAACCGGACCCGGGAGTCCAATAGAGGCGCCGGTCTGCGCCTCACTGTGATAACATCGCCTCTTACCGGTCCTCCCAGACTCACCATGACGCAGGATAATCAGAAACTACCGATGCTCGAAAAGATCGGATATGCGTGCGGCGACGGCGCTTCCAACTTGATCTGGATGATGTTCGTCTACTGGCAGCTCATCTTCTACACGGACGTATTTGGAATCACAGCCAGCGCTCTGGCCACCATGCTGTTCGTCACGCGCATCTGGGACATGTTCTCCGACGTTGTGATCGGCACCATCGCGGATCGCACACGCACCCGCTGGGGCCGGTTCCGTCCCTATCTGCTTTGGATGGCCTTGCCGTTTGGCATCATCAGTGTCGCCACCTTCACTACGCCTTCGTTCGGCGCTTCGGCCAAGCTGGTTTACGCCTACGTGACGCTCTCGCTGATGATGCTGGTGTACTCCGCGATCAACGTTCCCTACTCGTCTCTAATGGGCGTGATTTCGGCCGACTCCCAGCAGCGGACCAGCCTTTCTTCCTGGCGATTCACTTTCGCCTTTCTGGGCGGCCTGGTCGTGCAGTTCTCGACTCCGCGCTTGGTGGCTTTCTTCGGCAAGGGCAACCAGGCGCTCGGCTTTCAACTGACAATCGCAGTATACGCCGTGGCGGCGGTGGCGCTGTTTCTGGCGACCTTCGCGAGCACGCGTGAACGCGTCCAGCCGGTGGTGGAACAGAACACTTCGCGGGCCCGCGACATGCGCGATTTGTTCGCCAACACGCCCTGGCTGGTGTTATGCGCGCTCGGTATTCTGAGCGTGTTCTTCGTCTGCATTCGCGGCGCGGCGATCGGATACTATTTCAAGTATTACGGCGGTGGATTGGAAGCGGCGGCAACATTCATGGTGGTCGGTTCGGTGATGTCCGTGACCGGCACTTTCCTGATCCAGTATGTGACTCCATTCACGGGCCGTAAGAACGCGTTTATAGGCTTAATGCTGCTGGCCACGGTGGCGCTGGTCCTATCCTATTGGGTCGGGCCGCATCAGTTAGCCCTGCTGTACGTGTATAACATCATTTACTGCGCGATGACAGGTCCTACGTCCGCCCTGCTGTGGGCCATGTTCGCCGATACGGCCGATTACTCGGAATGGCGCACCGGCCGCCGCGCAACCGGGCTGATCTACTCTGCATCGGGAATGTCGAACAAACTCGGTTGGACGCTGGGCGGTTCGGTGGTGGCCCTGGTGCTGGCGGTTACAGGGTTCAAGCCCAATGTGGCGCAGACTGCCGAAGGGCTGCATGGCATTCGCGTGCTGATGGCCTTCGCGCCAGCCGTGGGAACTTTGCTGGCCGGGCTGGGCATGTTCCTCTACCCGCTCAATGAGGAGTCCACCAAGAAGATTCAGGCCGAGCTGGCCGCCCGTCGCGCCAAGTAATGGTCTGCCATGAAACGACGACTTGAGTTACCGGACAGGCCCCTAATCATCCCCGGAGTGGTGAAATGCAGTTTGGATATTTTGACGACATAAACAAGGAATATGTAATTACCCGTCCCGATACGCCCCGGTCGTGGAGTAACTACCTGGGAAGTACCGAATACGGTGCCATCATCACGAATAATGCCGGCGGTTACAGCTTTTATAAATCGGCCGCGCAGGGCCGCTTCACTCGGCTGCGATTCAATTCCGTCCCGTTGGATCAGCCGGGGCGTTACATCTACCTGCACGATCATGATGACGGCGACTATTGGTCCGCTTCCTGGCAGCCGGTGGGAAAGCCGTTGGAGAAGTATCGGTCGGAGTGCCGTCATGGCAGCGCGTATACCATCATTTCATCCGAGTACTCGGGCATTCGCGCCGAGACCACTTACTTCGTCCCCCTCGACAGAGATTTCGAGTGCTGGCGCGTCCGGCTGACCAATTTGAGCGGCAAACTGCGCCGGCTCAGCGCCTTCACCTATGTCGAATACGCCGGGAATTGGAGCTCCTACAACGATCTGATCAATTTGCAATACTCGCAGCACATCGTGAAGATGGCAGTGGAAGGTGGCATCGTCGATCACGGAACCAACGTCAACATTCCTCTCATGCCCGATAACTTCGAGGAGAGTGACCAGGGGCGCCACACTTTCCTCGCCCTGGTCGGTTCCGAAGTCTCGGGCTACGACACGGATCGCACCGCGTTCCTCGGTACTTACGGGAGTTATGCCAAGCCCGTCGTGGTGGAGCGCGGACAGTGTACCAACTCACTCGCCGTGGGTGACAATGGCTGTGGCGTGCTGCAAAGCCGCATTCGCCTCGACGCCGGTGAGACCCGCGAGTTTCTCGTGTTAATGGGAGTAGGCAGGGCGCGCGAGGAAGGGCGCCGTGCCGCTGAGGAGTTCGCCATTCCGGAGAAGGTCGATCAAGAACTGGCCAGCCTCAAGAGTTACTGGCACGCGCGCATCGCCGGTATCGCCGTGGAAACGCCCGACGCCGAGTTCAACAGCATGTTGAACATGTGGAGCCCATTCAATTGCCTGATGACTTACGCATGGTCTCGCGCCGCCAGTTTGATTTACGCGGGTGAGCGGGACGGTTTGGGCTACCGCGACACGGTGCAGGACATGCTCGGCGTGATGCATGCAATCCCGGCCGAAGCCGTCCGGCGCCTGGAGTTAATGATCACCGGCCAGGTTTCGACCGGCGGCGCCATGCCTGTGGTCAAGCAGTTCGCTCATCGTCCGGGTGCGGAGCAGGCGCCGCGCGAGGAAGAGTACCGCTCCGACGATTGCTTGTGGCTTTTCAATGCCATCCCTGCGTATGTCAAGGAGACCGGCGATCTTTCCTTCTATAGCAAGACTCTTCCCTACGCCGATCAAGGTGAAGATACAGTGCTCGGCCACATGAAGCGGGCCATCCTCTTCAGCCTGAATCGCAGCGGTGCGCACGGTTTGGCGTGCGGCTTGTTTGCCGATTGGAACGATTGCATTCGTCTGGGCGACCGCGGTGAGACTGTCTTCGTGGCTTTTCAGCTTCGCTATGCGCTTTCGGTGTATTTGGAAGTGAGTTACTTACTCGCCCTCGAAGAACATGCAGCATGGGCGCAGGCTAACTTGGATAAGCTGGACCGGAATCTGCGGGATCATGCCTGGGATGGCGAGTGGTATCTGCGCGCCTATCGCGCCGATGGTTTCCAGTTCGGTTCGCGATCTAGCCGCGAGGGTCAGATATTTCTCAATCCGCAATCGTGGTCCATCCTGAGCGGGCACGCCGATGCCGCCCGCGCCGCCAGTGCGATGCAGGCTGTGCGCGACCGGCTAGCCACCGAGCATGGGCTGATGATTTGCGCTCCGCCTTACGTCGAAACCGATTACAACGTCATGCGTGCGGCACTGTTCAATCCCGGCATGAAGGAGAACGGCAGTATCTTCACACACACGCAAGGATGGGCCGTGATCGCCGAGACCATGCTGGGCCATGGCGATCTGGCCTGGCAATACTTCCGTGCCACGCTGCCGGGCGCATGGAACACACGAGCCGAGGTCCGCGAAATCGAGCCGTACGTGTATTGCCAGTTCACCCACAGCAAGGCGAGCCCGCGCTTCGGCGCATCGCGGGTTCCGTGGCTGAGCGGCTCGGCCGCCTGGTCGTACTTCACCGCGACGCAGCACATCCTGGGCCTGCGGCCGGAATACGGCGGCCTGCGCATCGATCCCTGCATTCCCGCCGCGTGGAAGGCCTTCACGGTGTCGCGGGTTTTCCGCGGCAAGCGAGTGCGCGTGGAGGTTCACAATCCCGCCGGCGTTCAGAAGGGCGTGCGCAAGCTCGTGCTGAACGGCGAGCCGCTCGACGGTAACCTCATCCCCGCCGAGAAACTGGCCGACGAGAACCACGTGGTCGTGGAGATGGGCTGAGCGGCCGGTCCGCACCAGGTCTTTCAAGCCCGTCCCAAAAACTCCGCCAGTGCCGCCTGCCACGGTCTCTGCGGCGGCAACTTGGTGTTCAGCAGGATGGCCTTGGCCGGCCTCGTCGCTTTGCGTGGGAAATACGTCGAGGGCACCGGTAGCACCACCACCTGCCGCCCCGCGATGCGGAAAATCTCGCGCGCGAAATCGAACCAGCTCACGCCGCCGCTGTTGGCCACGTGATAGATTCCGGGTGCCGGCGCCGCGGCGAGCAGATCGCGCGTGGCTGCCGCCAGGTCCGGCGCGTAGGTGACGCTGTTGACTTCATCCGACACGGCCTGAATTGTGTCTCGCCTGGCGGAAAGATCCAGCATGAGATCCACGAAGCTCTTCTTGGAGAGGTCGCTCGCGCCTTTCGGTCCGAACAACACCGCAGTCCGCACAATGTAGCACTTGGCGACGGATTCGCCGATCAACTGCTCCCCTCTTAGCTTTGATCGTCCATAGTTGGATAGCGGCGCCGGCCGGTCGGCTTCCTCGTACACGCCCTTCGCGCCGTCAAACACGTAGTTGGTGCTGTAGTGCACCAGCGGCACGTCCAACTCCGCAGCGAATTGCGCCAGTTGGTTGGGGAGCCAGCCGTTCAGCGCCATGGCCGCCTCCGGCCGGTCTTCCGCGCCATCTACGTCGTTGAACGCGACACAGTTGATAATCGCATCGGGCGGCCGCCGCAAATCCGCCATCTTGGCCCACAGGGCAGGGAAGTCGAGCACGTCGATATCTTCGCGGTCCCAGCCGACGGCCTGGGGATATAACTTCATGAGCTGGCCGCCGAGGGTGCCCTTGGCGCCGAGAATGAGTACGCGCTGAATCGACATGGAAGTCCGCGTCCGGTCCCCTACCAGCGCTGGTGCACCAGCGGGCGAATTCTTGTATCGTAGGTCGTACGGATTGCGGCCATCGTCTCCGCGGATAGCGGCGGCAGATCCGCCGCCGCGCAATTCTCCGCCACTTGCGACGGTCGCTTGCCGCCGGGGATCGCGCACGTCACCGCATCGTCCATCAGAATCCAGCGCAGCGCAAACGCGGCCATGCTAACGCCGGCCGGCAGCAGGCGCCGCATCTCCTCCACCGCCTCCAGCGCCACGTCGTAATCCACGCCGGAGAAGGTCTCGCCTACGTCAAACGCTTCTCCGTGACGGTTGAAGCTGCGATGGTCGTCGGCGGCGAACCGCGAATCGCGCGACAGCTTCCCGCTGAGCAGTCCGCTGGCTAGCGGGACGCGTGCCAGAATCCCTACTCCGCGCCGCCGCGCTTCGGGGAAGAACAATTCCGCCGGCCGCTGGCGAAAGCAGTTGTAAATGATCTGCACCGTCCGCACGTTCGGGAATTCGATGGCCTTCAGCGCCTCCTCCACGCGCTCCACGCTCACGCCGTAGTAGTGGATCTTTCCCGCCTGCGTCAGATCGTCCAGCGCGCCAAAGATCTCGGGCCGGTAGTAGACCTCCGTGGGCGGGCAGTGCAGTTGCACCAGGTCCAGACAATCGGTGTCGAGATTGCGCAGGCTGTCTTCCACGAAGCCCGTCAAGTTTCGCGCGTTGTACCCGTCCGCCGTGTGTGGCGCCAGCCGCCGCCCGGCCTTGGTTGCGACCATGATCGGTTCGCGCCGCTCTCGTCTCAGCCGCGCCACCAGCCGCTCGCTGCGGCCGTCGCCGTAAACATCCGCGGTGTCGATGAAGTTGACTCCGCAGTCCACGGCCTGGTTCAGCGCGGCCAGCGATTCCTCGTCGCTCACCTCTCTCCAGGAGCCGCCAATCGCCCAGGCGCCAAAGCTAACTTCCGAAACCTGCCAGCCGGTCCGGCCCAACGCGCGATATCGCATACTTACTATTATGCAGTCCGCAGGCCGAGCCGCAGGCCTCGCTCTCAGTCCCGCGACCGGTGACGCGCGCCCCCGCCCAGCCCGCCCAAGTCAATCACCACTGCCACCACCAGAATCAGCGCGTTCACTCCCACCATCGGCCGGTGCGTGTTTGTCAGCCAGGCGTAGACCAGCGTAGTAAGCGGGAGGAATATGAACCCCAGCACCGGCAGCAGGATGCCATGATAGGCCCGCTGGAGATAGGTGGTGAATAGAAACATCAGCACCATCACGACGCGCGGAAAGGCCAACACCAGCACCAGCAGCAAGCAGGGCATGGCTTCATGTTACCGAACCGAAGGTGGGGCATGCTTTAGCTCGCCCGTCTTCCCCAAATCAACAGTCACTCCCGATCCACGCTATTTTCTTAGCCTTCCCAGCTTGCCCGCGTGCCCACCAAAATGGAACACTGTAGAGGACCGGTCAATACCGGACAACGATCTCATGCCACGCAATCTCGCAATTCTGTTTTTGGCTGCCACGGCGGTGCTGGCGCAGTCGGACCGCAGCACGCTGACGGGGTTGTTTACCGACCCGTCGGGCGCGGTGATTGTCGGCGGGGCCGTAGAGGCGGTCCATCAGGCGACTGGGCAGAAGTACAACGCAATCAGCAACGAGCAAGGCATATATACTTTGCAGCAGTTGCCGGCGGGACGCTACGAGGTGACCGCCTGGGCAAAGGGGTTCAACGCGTCTACCATGCGGCTTCAGGTCGACGTGGCGGAGGACGTTACCCTGAACGTCCAGGTGCACTCCCCGCTAGCGCTTGTCTACCCGATCGATGTCACCGCGTCGAAAACTGATGCGAATGCGACAACCTCCACCGCCATCACCGAAAAGCTCGTCACCGATCTCCCTCTATTCGTTTCCGGCAACATGCGCAATCCGGAGAGCTTCATCTTCCTCACGCCCGGTGTCACCGGCACCGCGGCCAATACGCAGATCGATGGATCGCAATCCCGCGCCAAGGAAGTGCTCTTCGATGGCGTCGGCGCCACCAGTCCGGAAAGCGGCGGCACGCTGTTCACCTATCCATCGGTCGAAGCCGTCTCGGAGTTCCGCCTGGTGAATAGCGATTTCAGCGCCGAGTACGGCCGCACCGGTGGCGGGTTCGAAGTGTTTTCGAGTAAGTCCGGCACCAATGCGTTTCACGGCGCGGTTTTCGATTACCTCCGCAATAATGTCTTCGACGCGCGCGGCTTCTTCGCCACCGCCGCGCCGGTCAACCGGCAAAACGAATTCGGTGCGGCGCTCGGCGGCCCGGTTGCAATCCCGCATGTGTACAACGGGCGTAATCGCACGTTCATTTATTTCGTCTACAGCGGATTCCGCTACGATCAATCGTCGTCGAATTCGCTGGTGAGCATTCCGCCAGACGCTTTTCGCGGCGGCAATTTCTCTTCGCTCGTGGGTAGCACCGGCAAGCCGATCCTGATCTACGATCCCTCGACGAATACGCTAACCGCCAGCGGCGCTTACACGCGGACGCCGTTTCCCGGCAATCAGATTCCGCAAAGTTCCTTCAGCTCGGTTTCCTCGAAGATCGTCGCGCTTCTGCCGCAGCCTACCAACGCCGGCAATCTGAATAACTTCCTCGCGCTAGGCGCCAACAGCTTCAGTCGCGATCAGGTCGATTTGAAGATCGATCACTCTTTCACCGACGCCAACCGCCTCAGCGGCTTCCTCTACATCGGCCGCCAGGCGCAGATCAATCCGGACACTTTGCCGGATCCCTTCACCAACGGCCTGAACAACGATTACAACTCGCGCTGGGCGCGCTTGAGCGACGATTGGGTGTTTTCGCCGAACCTGCTTAATAACGCCGCGTTTGGTTTCACGCGCGAAGCCCAGTTGTGGAACTCACTCGCCGCCAACCAGAACTGGCCCACCCAAATCGGCCTCACCGGTGTCGCCACCGGCGCCGGCAACGCATTCCCGTACGTCACCTTCAACGATGGCTATGCGACTTGGGGATCGACCAACGGAACCAAGACAGTAGGCGAGCAGATCAACAACGTATTTCAACTCGACGACACGGTCAGTTGGATGCGCGGCCGCCATAGCTTTAAGTTCGGCGCCGATGCGCGATGGCTCGAAACCAACGGCGCGGATTACTTCGGATCGCAGGGCAACTTCGCGTTCAACACGCTCGAAACCGGCCTTCCCGGCACCTCGTCCACCGGCAGCGCGTTCGCCAGTTTTCTGCTGGGGGACGTGCACCAGGGCCAGCTCAATCAGCTCACGCTGGTTCCCGGCATTCGCTACCGCTACGTCGCCGGTTTCGCGCAGGACGATTGGAAGATCAGCCGCACGCTGACGCTGAACCTGGGGCTGCGCTACGAAATCTATTTTCCGCGCGCTGAGGCACACAATAATCTCGCCAGTTTCGATCCAACCCTCGCCAATCCCGGCGCGGGCAACCTGCCGGGTGCAATTGAGTTTCTTGGGGCCGGCGCAGGCCGCAGCGGTTTGTCCAGCTTCGCCAAGACCGATTACAAGAACTTCGGCCCGCGTGTAGGCTTCGCTTACTCCGCCACGCCGAAGACCACCGTTCGCGGCGGCTATGGCATTTACTATGGGCCGGGCAATGCCGACGCCGGTTTGCGGCAATCGCAAAGTTTCGGTTTCGGCTTCAACGCCTCACCGGTTTTCGCCAGCACCAACAACGGCGTCACGCCGGCCTTCAATTGGGATAGCGGCTTTCCGCAGAACTACGTCCGCCCGCCCGATATCAGCCCCACCGTTGTTAACGGCTCGGCCGTGACTATGATCGGTGCTGGCGACGGCCGCCCGCCGTACTTTCAGAATTGGAGCGTTGGCGTTCAGCAGGAGCTGCCAGCAAAGGTGCTCGTGGAATTCGACTACGTCGGTGTGAAAGGCACTCGCCTGGGCACGGCTCTCATTCAGCCGAATGAGCTAAACCCCAGCTATCTGAGCTTGGGTAGCCTGCTCTCCGCGCCAGTAACTTCGGCGCCTGCGCAGGCGGCGGGCATTCCAATTCCATACTCCGGCTTCACCGGCTCGGTGGCGCAGGCGCTGCGGCCGTTTCCGCAGTATCTGACCATCACCAATCTCAGCAATCCGAACGGCGACTCGACCTACCACGCGTTGCAAACCAAAGTGGAGCGCCGCCTTTCCGACGGGCTGACTGGCGTGGTGGCGTACTCGTGGTCGAAGACTCTCACCGATGCCGACATCGCGGCCGGCGGCGGCCCGGCGGGGCAGACTTATTACAATCGAGGACTCGAAAAAGCCGTGAGCGATACCGACGTGCCGCAGGCGGTTTCCATCAGCTTCCTCTACGATCTGCCGTTCGGTCCCGGACACCGTTTCTTACAGCGTGGCGCGCTGGGCAAGTTGATGTCTGGGTGGACGCTCACCAACATCGATCAATACTGGGCGGGGATGCCCATCGTCCTGACCGCCAGTAACACGCTGCCGCTGTTCAACTCCGCGCTGCGGCCAAACGTCGTTTCCGGCGTGCCGCTCGAAATGAGTTACAGTCACTTCGATCCGGCGGTGGATCGCTATATCGATCCAGCGGCGTTCACTGTGCCCGCGCCCTTCACGCTCGGCAGTGCGGCGCGATCCTATGACAGCTTGCGCGCGCCGTGGAATCTGAATGAAAGCGTTGGCGCGGTGAGGCGCATCGCGATCGACGAGCATGTAAAGCTGATCTTCCGCGCTGAATTCTTCAACGTGTTCAACCGCGTCGTGTACGGCGCGCCAGCATCGAATATCAGCGCCGCCAATTTCGGCGTCGTGAGCAGCCAATCTAACGCTCCGCGCCAAGGCCAGATGGCGCTGCGCCTCGAATTCTGAAGGTGGGGCGGGTTTCTCGCCTGCCAATGCCCGCTGGCGGGCGCGGTTCTTTCCGGCCAAATTCGCCGCCGCCAAGCGATTTACGCTACTCTCTTGTTCTGGGAGGTCACCCATGCGCCGCAGGGATTTTCTGCCCGCGATGGCGTTGACGGCCGCGGCCGCGCAGACGCCCGCGCCGCCGCCCCGCAAGGGCCGCTTGAAACAGTGTGTCACGCGCGGAGTGTTCGCGCGCGACATGAGCTTCGAAGACACCTGCCGGATCGCCGCGCGCCTGGGCCTGAGCGGCTACGACCTGGAGGGCCCAGAACAATGGCCGACGCTGAAGAAGTACGGACTCACTCCTACCATGTGGCCACCCGGACCGGGCGGGACCATTTCGGATGCGCTGAACCGCACCGGGAATCACGCGACGCTCGAAAAGGCAATGCACCAAGCGCTCGATTCCGCCGCGGCAAACGGCGTCCCCAGCATCATCACTTTTAGCGGCAATCGCAAAGGCATACCCGACGCGGAGGGCGCCGATAACTGTGTGGCCTTTCTGAATCGGGTCAAAGCGCACGCCGAAGATAGAGCCGTCAACATCTGCATGGAGTACTTGAACAGCAAGGTCAATCACCCGGACTACATGTTCGACCGCATCGCCTGGGGTGTGGATGTGATGAAGCGCGTCAACTCGCCGCGGGTGAAGATCCTATTCGACATTTACCACGCGCAGATCATGGATGGCGATATTGTTCGCAACATTCGCGATTACTACCAGTGGATCGGCCATTTCCACACGGGCGGCAATCCCGGCCGGCACGAAATCGACGGTACGCAGGAACTCAATTACCGCTTCATTGCGCAGTCCATCGCGGAATTGGGGTTCGCCGGCTATGTCGCGCACGAGTACACACCCGCGACAGGCCGCGACCCCGTCGCCAGTCTGCAGCAAGCCGTAAGCGTGTTCGACGTTTGAGCCGGGCTCCCTGCCGCGTGGCTACCGGTATACACTGGGCGTGTGAAATACTCACGCAGAGATTTGGGCGTCTTGCTGCCGGCGCTGGCCGCCGCCCTACACGCCGAAGATAAGAAGAACGAAAAGAAGCTCGTCGATTCGCGCATCTACCGCTTTGCCGATCTCCCAGTCAAGAGCGAAGGAGAGAAGCGCTCGCTTCAAGTGCTCGATGGCGAAACACACACTGGCTACCACGTAGCGGTGCACCTCACCGATCTGGCCCCGGGCATGGCGTCTCACCCTCCGCACAAGCACGCGCACGAGGAAGTGGTGATGCTGCAATCCGGCCAGCTCGATGTGACGTTGGGCTCGACCATCACCCGTGTGGAAGCCGGTTCGGTGGTGTGGGCCGCCTCCAACCAGGAGCACTGCGTTAGCAATCCTGGCCCCGGCAGGTCCCAATATTTTGTAATTGAGTTGGGGAGTGAAGCGTCGTAAGAACGCTTACGACACCAGCACGACGTCCAGCGTTCTGGGACCATGCACGCCCTTGACGCGGGTCATCTCGATATCGGAAGTGGCGGAGGGGCCGGAGATGGTGGTGAGCGGCGCTGCGCGAAATTCCTCCATGCGGCGGATGGCCTCCGGCAGCGTCTCCACCACCTGTTGAGCCCGCACCACGCAGAGGTGATAATCGGGAACGAGGGTGACGGCGCGGCGCGGCTGTCCTGTGCCATGGCGCAGGATGATCGTGCCGGTGAACGCAACCGCCACTTCGCAGCCGGTCAGCACACCGTTACTCTGGTCGAGCACGGAATAGCTGAGCCCGTCGTCTTCCACGAATTCGAAGTTATCGGGCAGCCAGCTCGCCGGAACACCGTGGGAAACCACGATGCCGGTGCGGCGGCGCGCGCTGAGCGCCTGTGCCACGGCATCGGCGATCTGCGCCGTGGTGCACCGGTAGACGCTGGTGCCGTAATCGTAGAGGCGGGCGGCGAACAGCTCCATCCGCGCCTCCGGCGCCATGCCGCCTTCGCACCGGTATTCGCGCGGAATCGCGGCGTAGTCCGCCGCGCGATTGCCGTGGCTGCCAACCGCCTTGCGGATTCGTGCCAGTATCTCCTGCCTGGCATCCAGTGTGGCGGCGCTCATTTTGTCTCCTTGCGCTCGCGCGCGGCCCACCACTGGCGGAACGATTCGGCCGGCACCGCGGGCAAATCGCGGAAGCGGGTCCAGTTCGCCAGCATGCCCGGCAGCCGTTCGATCCTGCCCTCATGAACGAACGGCTTCTGCGCGATACGCACCAGTTTCTGCGCCGATTCGAGACGTTTGCCGTTCTTCATCGCCCGCGCCGCCGCTTTCATCGCCACCCGCTCGCCCACCGGAGCGCCGCCGCCCTTCACCACCTTGTTGCGCAGGTACAGCAAAATCTCCGGGATATCGATCTTGACCGGACAGACATCGTAGCAGGCGCCGCAAAGCGTCGACGCGAAGGGCAGCGAGCGCGAATGCTTCATCGATTGCAACTGCGGCGTCAGAATGGCGCCGATCGGCCCGGCGTAAATCGAGCCGTAGGCGTGTCCCCCCGTCTGGCGGTAGACGGGACAGATGTTGAGGCAGGCGCCGCAGCGAATGCAGGCGAGCGTGGGCCGCGTTTCCGGCTCGTCCAGCACGCCCGTGCGGCCGTTATCGAGCAGGACGACGTGGAACTCCTGCGGGCCATCGCCAGGCGTGACGCCGGTCCAGATGGAGTTGTACGGGTTCATTCGCTCGCCGGTCGCCGAGCGCGCCAAAAGCTGCAAAAAGACTTCCAGATCGCCGAATTTGGGAATGATCTTTTCGACGCCCACCAGGCTGATCAGAACCTTGGGCAAGCTGATGCACATTCGGCCGTTGCCTTCCGATTCCACCACGCAGAGCGAGCCCGATTCGGCGATGGCGAAGTTCGCACCGCTGAAACCCACCGGCACGCGCAGGAACCGCTCGCGCAGGTAGCGGCGCGCCGCGGCGGCCAGATCCTCGGCGCGTTCGCCCAATTCCGGAAGCTGCATCTTCTCCATGAAGAGGCGGCGGATCTCGGCCTTGTTGCGGTGCAGTGCCGGTACCACGATGTGGGAAGGCTTGTCGGAGCCGAGCTGGATGATGAGATCGGCCAGGTCGGTTTCGATGGGCGTGATGCCGGCCGTTTCCAGCGCCGGGTTGAGCGAGGTCTCGTCCGAGGTCATGGTCTTGACCTTGATGACCTCGGTCGCGCCGTGCGAGCGGACGATGTCGACGATCGTGCTATTGGCCTCGTCCGCGTCGCGTGCCCAGTGAACTTTCCCTCCGGCGGCGGTGCAGGCGGCTTCGAACTGCTCCAGATACGCTTCCAGGTGGAGCAGAACGTGGTCCTTGATCGCGCGCGCGGAATCGCGCAGTTGCTGCCAATCCGGCGTTTCGCCCACGGCATGGGCGCGCCGGGCGCGGATCATGTCGGTAGCGTGGCGGACGTTATGGCGGAGCTGGGCGTTGGCCAGCAGTCCGCGCGCCGCCATGGCGAATGGAGGCGCTTCCGCCGCCTGTCCGACTTTGACGCTCATGCGGACGCTCCCGCGGTGGATGCCAGAATCTCCGCCAGGTGCAGGCAGCGAACGCCGGCGCGTTGCCGGCTGAGCGCGCCGCCAATGTGCAACAGGCAGGAATTGTCCACGGCCGTGCAGACCTCGGCTTGCGTGTCCAGGATGGCGCGTACCTTGTCGCTGAGCAGGGCGGCCGAGACGTCGGCGTTCTTAATCGCGAAGGTGCCGCCGAAGCCGCAGCACTGGTCGGCTTGCGGCAGCTCGACATAGGTAAGGCCCCGCACGGCGCGGAGCAATTGCATCGGGCGTTCCCCTATCTTGATGCCGCGCAGCGAATGGCAAGTCGAATGTAACGTTACAGTGTGCGGAAAGGACGCCCCGGTATCGACCGAGCGAAATTTGTCCACCAGCAATTCGCAGAACTCATATACCCGCGGCAACAGCGCTTCCACTTCGCGGCCGACGGAGGCATCCGGCATATCCGCAGCCATCTTCGGGAAGTGCTCCCGCATCATTGCCACGCACGATGCCGAAGGCACACAGATCATTTCGGCGTCGCGAAAAACCTCCAGAAAATGCAACATCATGCGGCGGGCGTCGTGTTGGTAGCCGGTGTTGTAATGCATCTGGCCGCAACAGGTTTGCGCCTGCGGAAAACTTACGGTGTGGCCCAGCCGCTCCAACACCGCGACCACCGCTTTTCCAGTGGCTGGAAAAAGGGTGTCGTTATAACACGTGATAAATAACGTTACATTCACAAGGCGCCCATGCTGGTGCTTCCGCAGTTATCCTACCACGCTTGCAAAGTGATAGAGTGACGGTAAGTACCAGCCTATGAGGGAGGGAAATATGGCGCATTCCACTAGACGAGATTTCATCAAAACCGCCGCGGGCGTGGGCCTGGCGGCCGGGTTGGGCGGTAGCGCGCTTGCCACTACTGGTAAGCGCACGGCCACGGATTGGGTGACGCTCGGGCGCTCCAACGTCCAGGTCACCCGGCTGGCATTTGGCACCGGAAGCCTGAGCGGTGCGGTGCAACGAAACCTGGGACAGGACGGATTCACGCGGCTGGTGCGCTACGCCTATGACCGCGGCATCCGGTTCTTTGAAACGGCGGAAAATTATCATGGCATGCCCGAGATGCTGGCGACGGCGCTGAAGGGTTTGCCGCGCGACAGTTATCGCTTGATGACCAAGTACGGCACGCCGCCCTATGGGCCGCCGCCGGCGGAAAAGATCGACCTGTACCGCCGGACCTTGAATTCCGAATACATCGACATTCTGCTGCTGCATTGCCTGCGCCCGCCCACCTGGGAGCAGGACTACAGGCCGCTGCAGGACGCGATGTCCGAGGCCAAGTCGAAGAAGATCATTTTGTCGCACGGCGCTTCGGTACATGGCCTGCCGGCGCTGCGGACTTTTCCCGGCAACCAATGGCTGGATATCGCCATGATCCGCATGAATCACAACGGCGTTCACATGGACACCGAACAACTGCGCGACACCAACGATATCGGCAACGTGGACGAAGTGGTGAAACACACCAAGGCGGTCCACGAGCAAGGCATGGGCGTAATCAGCATGAAGTTGGTGGGCGAGGGCAGCTACGTCGACTTCGCCGAACGCGACCGCGCGATGAAATTCGCCATGAACCTGGGCTGCGTGGATTGTGTCACGCTCGGCTTCAAGAACAACGCCGAAATCGACGAAGCGATCGACCGCATGGCGCGCGTGATGGCGTAAAGCCCCAGCCAGTGGTCATTTTGCCCGGTGGGGCGTGCTTTAGCTTGCCAACGCCCGCTTGCGGGCGAGTTGTTTTTCGCAACGGCGTGCCCGAAAGAAAAGCCGAGACGACTCTCGGCTCAGCCGGCTTGACAGCCGGCGCCACGGCGCGATCGAGGCTCAGAAAACGATCGGAGCCGCGACCAAAACGGACGGTCGGCTCACTTGCAAACTAGCGAGCTCCGTTAACGCGCCACGATTCGTATGGGCCCGAGAATTCCCGCGGGCAACGGCTGGATGGATTTCATGTCCTGATCCTGAAAGCGGTCGCCGTACTTGGCGATCAGCGCGGAAAAGTCCGGCGGCGGCTGCGCGGCGAGCGCATTGATGGCGAGGTTCGCCACAACGATGCGCAACGAGTTCTCGCCGGCGCGGAGCAGGCCGGTGATTTCGATTTCATAGGGCGGATGCCACACCGAACCGGCGCGCTGGCCATTGACGTAGACGATGGCAGCTTCGCGCACGGGACTTTCGAGCAGCGCGCGCATACCGCTGCCGCGGCGTTCCGGCGGAGTGACGGGCGTGCCTTCGCCGAAATCGAGGTAGAGCTTGCCCTGCCCTGCGAGCGTGGCGGCATCTAAGTTGAACGTCTTCTCATAGGTTGCCGTGCCTGAGTAGTTCTTCATGCCGGCAACTTCCGTCCAAGAAGTTAGCGGATCCATAGTCATCGGTTGCGCGGAGGAGGCAAATGTCGCCTTCCAACCGGCGCTCAGATCCAGCACGACACGAGGCGGGCCGCCGCCCACAGCGCCAGAACCCACATAGAAAACCCCGGCTGGCCCAGGGTGACAAAGGATGACACGCGACTCGTAAGGCGCCAGGTCCAGCTCCCTCGCATCGATAGAATTTAACACTGTCGTCCTGCCGGCGAAAGGATCCCACGATTCGTTTATCCAGCCATCCCGGATTCCCAACTGGCCGCGCACGCGATGGTTAGAGGTATTCACCAAGAAATAGGCGTCCCATGAAGACGCCACCTTGCGGTGAACGAAGCCGATCTCAGGCGGTGCGGTCACATCCGGTGGCAATAACTGGTGCAGTGTCTCGCTCAGCTTCGTGTCGTCTTTTACCAAGTGCCCAAGCGCGGACGGGGCTTCGAATAAGGATTGCGCCAACTCGCGGATTTGCAGCGTATCGGTTTTGGCTTCGAGGAATCCGGGCGCGAGCGACGGAACGCGGCCGGTGGCGATGACGATGCCGCCTCTGCGCGCGTACTCGGCAATTTTGCGGAGCGTCTTGAGCGGCATCCTCTCCACATTCGGCACCACCAGCACGCGGTACCGGATTCCATGCGCGGCGATGGCGTCGTCGTCGATGAAGTCGTAGTTATAGCCGCCGTCGAGGATCTGCGGAATCGCGTTGGGGCCAAGCAGCCTATCCATCGATTCGTTCACCGAATCGTGGCCCAGTGTGAAGCCCGCATACGCATCGGCGGTGGGAAGATACAGCGCCACATCGTCGACAGGCTTGCCCTGGCGCAGCAGCCAGCTTACTCGCTGGAGATAGGCCGTGATGTCGGGCATCACGATCCACCACGGGTTGTGTTGATTGAAGACCGCGGCGGCGTAAAAGTGCCAGCCGGGTTCGCCCGCCTGCGGCGGCGAATAGGGCCAGCCGTGACCGACCAGTTGATTGATGCCTTGCAGGAAGTGGATGTCGGCTTCCGCCTTCATATCGAGCGGCGTGGCGCGGAAGGCCGGCGAATGCAGCCACGTCCACGTCTCCGACGAAGTTACGTTGCGTCCGTAGAGATGGCTGGCCGAGGATGCCCAGCGGGTGGCGGCGAAGCGCTTCCACGCGGAACCTTCGCCTTCGGGATAATCGACCAGCGAGTTACTCGAAAGGTTCACTGGCGGAATGCCGTAGTTCTGCGAACGGAACGTGGTGCCGTGCCCGACGGCCCAGCGGCGCAGCGGCGTCAGATAATTCTCGTTGGCGAGCTCGGTCAGCGTCTGCCCCCAATCGTGGCGGATACTCGAGGTGATCTCGCCCATGTCGCCGGCCAGCGCCGGGAGGTATGGTGTGAGATCGTAGCCGCGGCGCTTCTGAAACTCGGCCAGAAAATCGGCGGTCCAATCCGCGCCGTACGCTTCCAGACTGTCGCTGAAGACCGCGTAGGGCGGGTGCGCGCCGAAGGCCTGCAACAACCGGCCGCCGATGAATTGCAGATGGTTCTCAATCGCCTCGGCGCTGTAGTGATCGATCACGGGACCTTCGGCGCCGACGGCCGCACGCTTCACGGCCTGATGCGTGCGGCTCGAAATGAAGACCAGCACGGCGCTGCCGGCGGGAGCGTTCGGGGAGAGATGGATTCCGGCATCGTCGATGTTCGCGATGCGATCGAATGCGGTGCCGCGTGCGACAAACGCGGCGACAAACTTTTCGCCCTCGGCGATTTTGGGCATGGCAAGCGCAGTGGCATCGGCCGGCACGGCAAGGCGCTCGACACGGAGCTTTGCGGATGCGAGACCGATGGGCGTGTCAGGTCCACCATAAGGCCAACCGCTGCCGAGCGTGATATCGACGCGAAGGCCAAGCTCGCGTGCTGTGTCGTTGGCGAAACGCACGGCATCGAGAAAGTCATCCGAGAGATATGGCAGGTTTTTCAAGCCGCGCGCGGGGTCGTCGAGCACGACCGGATAGACGGGTTGGATCTCGACGCCGCCGATGCCGCCATCCTTCATGGCGCGCAGTTCGCGTTCGAGCTCGGGCTTCTCGACCGCCGGGCCAAACCACCACCAGCGCATCATGATCCGGCTGTCGGCCGGAGGGTGCGCGAAGGCGGCACGCAATTCCGCCACGCCATCGGCGAGTTGTGCGGCCGGCTGGGAAGAGAGCAAAGCTGCGGACGCCACGGCAATGGCCAGTACGCTTGTTCGCATGGTTACTATGCTAATCGAATGCAGGCGGGCCGGCGCGGCGTGGCGCGGCGGCTTTTCGGGTGAATGGTGGCGAAGAAAAGCCGAGATGACTCTCGGCTCTGCAGGCCTGGAGGCCTGCGCCACGACTTAGTGGAGTGTTTTTTGGGCCAGGGCCGAGGTCGTTTCGGTGGGTGGTGCCGTATCCTTCCTGTCGCGGGCTGTCCGTGGGACGGATCGTTCCCACGGAATGACGTCACGTCATTGAAAAATATAAAAAACAACGGTCAAGAATGGGCCCGATCAGGCCCATTCTCGGCCGGCTTCTGGGAAAGCGAAGCGGGCCGCACAAATAGCCCGCTTCCTGATTTCACTTTGACATGGGAGGGACGGCTGGAACGGCTTCCAGGCTGGTAGAAAAGCGGGTAATGGCTTTGAGGACAATGGGTTGAGAAAAGTTGTTGAAGTGGTGATTGAAGGCAGGAGCTATCGGTTTTTGGGGCTGCCGTGGGCGAGCGAAAGGCACTTTCGAAGATGCGCCCTGGATAGTGCTCCTGAAACTCACCCATCTTTTCATCGCGCCCGGCGAGCGATCGGCGGCGGGCGGAGACAGGCGACGAAAACCGATCGCCTGTCCTACCGGCTGGGTTTCGAGGGGCGGCGCGGTTTGGGTAGCTTGCCGATTCGGGGATCGCGGGCGAGGATGAGATCGCAGGCGCGCAGGACAGCTTCCTCGAAATCCGGCGCATCCACGGGAAGCACCTGCCAGCCGGTCACCTTTTTGCCGAGCACCCGAATGGATCGCATGTTGGGAAACTCGCGGTGGAGACTCTCGTGGTGTTCTTCGGTGGTGCAGAGCCACACGCCGTTGTCCGCATCCGGAGCGGGCTTGTCGCGCAGGATGAGGACGATCTTGTCGCCGATGTAGACCGCGAGACAGCCGAACATGGGGTTAGTCCGCGGCGACAGCGCAGCGATTGCGTCGAGCACGAACTCATGCGGGAAATGCTTGCGAGGCTTGGGGGCGAAGGGGCTGTCGGGCGAGGGAGTGGGCGGTTTGCGGCGGGGTGGCATAGGTTATGGATACATCGCCTCGTCTGTGCGGGAAGGTCCCGCCTTATTACGGGTCGTGTAGTGCTGCGCCTCTGTTACAATCCAAAACGTATTCGGATAACCGAACGTTACTGACTGCTTCGGCGTATAGGCAACCGTTTGGCCGATTTCGAAATGGAATACCATTACTACGGTCCGCCCGCCGCAGCTGGGTCGGAAAGCCGCTCGCTGAATGGCGGTCTCGACAGGCGTGACCAAGAAGTGTGCCCCCCTCGCGTGGTCCATTTTCGCCTCGGTCTTGATCGACTGCGCCGATGCCTGGGGTGACAGAAGCACGGAAGTGGTTATCGTACCGGAAATAGCTGCAAATCTCGCAAACGGCGGGTAGTCCGAATCTGCAATCGCTCAATGCAAACTGCACCTGAATCGGATTGTGGCTGTTCTAACTTGCCAGCCTGTGCGTATGCGCTGCCGAATGGCACGGCGATAATCATGGCTACAACGGCCTGGAGAGAAATCCGCATCGCTCTTATCCTACCGCCCGCAGAATTAGTCCGACAGGGCCCGAGCAGAACGCGAAACGCTGGTACCGCGTCGCGGTTTCCACTCGCCTCCCCCTCCGCCTGTGATAATCTCGAAAAACGATGCTCTTTGAGGCGGACAAGGTGATGTTTGAGATTTACCGCGAGGTGGAATACACCGGGCGGTATCGGGTGGTTTATTTTACGGAACTTCAGGACCACAACAAGGAGAGCGAGATCAATCACGCTCTGGCGGGGGAACACTTCTACGACGGGTTCATCAAGAATTACAAAAAGGATGAAGCCAAGCGGATCATCGAGTCGCTGCTGGTGCGATTGAACGGCGGCGAACGGCTGGAACCGCAGGAAGTGGAGCGGGCGCTCGGCGAGCACGTGGCGGTCTGAGGGCGCGTGCAGATTCTCCGTTTTCCGAGCTTGAGCGAAGACCAGTTCCGCGGGTGCATAGCCGCGTTCGTGGATTCGCTCAGCGGCGAGTTCAATGCGGCGTCGGCGGCGCTGCGGCGGCTGGAGGGGCAAGCCAAGGGCGGGGCATTCGTCCACGAGATTGCGCTCGATCAACACCGGTACGGTGCGCTGATCGTGCTGGAACGGTGGGGCGCGCTGGTCGAGAGCTTCGGGCCGCACATTGCGCAGACGAAAGTGGCAGCGCTGACGGAGACCGCCGTGGAACGGGTGCGGGCGGCGGAGAAGATACTGGCGGCGGCCAACGCGCTGCTCGACGAAGCGGAGCGGTACGACGGCACAATTACCGACGCCTGCCGGGCCGCGTTCGATTCTGTGATGAGCCTGTTTGCGGCGGAGCGCGCGGATGCGGAAGCGGCAGCGAAGCTCGGGCCGATGCTTTCGGCCGATTACAAGGAAGGGCGGCGGATTTTCCTGGAAGACCTGGCGGCGAGATAGGGGCGCGGGTTTGAGGCGTTTTCCTCATCTCTGTTTCGCCCCGTTCCTGGGCTGGGATAGAGCATCGGTTTTCTTTGCGGAGCGATCGTGGATCGGGAAGAATACGGGCAAGCTAAAGCATGCCCCACCTAGACTGCCGGTGGTTATAATCATGACGGAACGATTATGCGAATACTGAGCTTCTTGCTGCTGGCCGGCGCCGCGTGGGCGCAGGGCGATGGATGGACGGACATTTCTCCGGACGCGAGCTTCTCGCAATGGACGCGGATTTCGATTCCGCCTGGGAAAGCGGTGAGACAGCCCTCGCAATGGAAGCTGGACCCGGCGGCGGGCACGCTGGTGTGCGAAGGCGACGGCGGGCACGAAATGCTGCGCTACAACACGCCGTACAAGGATCTGGTCTTTCACGTGGAATGGAAGTTCACCAAGCTGCCGGACGAAAAGGCCAAGTACAACAGCGGCGTATTCATACGCAACGACGCGGAGGGCGCGATCTGGCACCAGGCGCAAACCAGCCCGGCAGGTGGGTACCTGTTCGGCAACACGCCGGTGAACGGAGTGGTGCAGCGCTTCAACCTGCTGCCGCAGATGATCGAGAACCGCGTCAAGGCGGCTGGCGAATGGAACACGTACGACGTCGCCGCCAAGGGCCGCACGATCACGCTTTCCGTGAACGGCAAGGTGGTGAACGAGTACACGCAGACCGAGGTCCTGGAAGGCTACGTGGCGCTGGAAGCCGAAGGCTACCGGATTGAGTTCCGCAACATCCGGGTACAGCCGCTGTAGGAGCGTGGGTTCGAGTTCCCTTTAGACCCGTGAGAAAACGCGCCCGCAAGTGGGCGTTGGCAGGATAAATCCTGCCCCACCTAGGGCGGGTGCCCGGAGCAGATTCCGTTGTATGATGTCTCAATGCGAATTATACTGACGATGCTGTTGGCGCTGCCGCTCTGCGCGCAGGCGCCACAAGGTCCGCCGCCGGGTGCGCCGCCAGCCGGTGGCCACGCGATGCCGTATACACCCAAGAACCTGCAACTGCTCAAGCCGGAGGAGGTGCACGAAGCCATGCATGCGTTCCGCATCGCGCTGGGCGTGGAATGTACGTTCTGCCACGTGCAGGGCGATTTCGCGAGCGACGACAAGCGCCACAAGATGGTTGCCCGCAAAATGATCGAGCTGGTGCGCTCGATTAACCCGGAGTTTCCCGACGGCAAGGACCACGTGAGTTGCTACACGTGCCACCGTGGCGCGGAAGAGCCGCTGATGGCCCCACCGGCGGGAGAGCATACCCCGACGCCCGAGCATCCATAGGTGGGTTTTACTGGCGGACACTTGCGCCCGGTTTGCCAGGGCAGATGCGAGTGTGCGACACGAGAAGCGGATCGGTCCGCGCCTTCCGCAAGAAAATGGCGGGCTTCTTTAGAGTAGGTGTGCGCCGGGCGTAGCGCCGGTTCCGGGAAATAAGGGCAAGCTAAAGCATGCCCCACCAACGCAGTGCGGGCGTGCGATATAGAAGTGAATACCACTCCCCAAAGTCGTGTGCGAATCCAGCTCCGGAGGAGCGAAAGAAAATAGCCCACTATAAGCCGCGGGAAACGAAGGCAGTGGCTACCGGCCCCGTTCCGGGGCTGGGGGAAGCACCTGGTGTCCGCACGGCTTGCGCCGAGGGCTATTCTCTTTCGCCCTCCTGGCTTGCCGTCACCGCCTAGCGTATCTTCACGTTCGGAAACCGGCGAATTTGCCCGTCATCCAAGGCCCACCCGCTTTCAGGTCGCACACGCCCGCCGCACGAGGGACCGCCCGGCGGCGCGGCTCCTGTCAGCGTTGTCCCGCCCCATTCCGGGGCTGGGGGGAAGCACCTGGTGTCCGCACGGCTTGCGCCGTGGGCTATTCTCTTTCGCCCTCCGGGCTCGCCGCCACCGCCTAGCGTATCTGTACGTTCGGAAACCGGCGAATTTGCCCATCATCCAAACCCACCCGCTTTCCGGTCGCACACCCCCGCCGCACGAGGGACCGCCCGGCGGCGCGGAAACGATTGCAATCTGCGTTCAACGCAGATTGCAGGCACCACCGCCGCGCAACCGTTGAATAGCGCGCGCCATGTTAAATGTAGAATTCCCGGTTTCGGGCGCGCGAATGATCAAAGAGGACACTTTTTTCCGGCTACTGGCCTGGGCGGTTGCCTTTGCCGAAGGCTTCTCGACTCTGGCCGTCGAGGTGATTGCCATCCGATTGGCGATACCCGTGGTCGGATCCAGCATGACGCTGACTGGCGTTCTGCTGGCGGTGATTCTGTTTGCATTGAGTGCCGGTTATTGGCACGGCGGGCAATTGTCGTCGCGCTGGAGCCACTCGCGCACACGCACGGCGCTCACGGTCAACCTCTTTCTTGCGGGCGCCATTTACGCGGCGGTTTCGTTTCCTTTTGAAGCCTCTCTTCTGGAGCGGTTGCTGGATGCGGGTTTGAGCCTGGCGCCGGCGATCGGCGTGGCGGCCACGCTGCTATTCGCCGTGCCGGTGTACCTGGTGGCACAGTCGGTGCCGCTGCTGGCAGAGCTCACCAACGACGAAGGCAAGGCGGGCAAGGCGTCCGGCCGCGTGCTTTTCTACTCCACCCTCGGCAGCGTCGCCGGCGGCATCGTCACGCCGGTTTACCTGTTTCCGAACTTTGGGGTGAAAGTCTCCACGTACGCGATTTGCGGACTGCTGTTCGCGGCGGCCGCTTTGTGGACCGCGAGCCATCGGAGGAGGTGGATGATTGTGGCGGCCGGCGCGGCTGCGCTGGCGATTGTGAGCCGGGCGGGGTTAGGATCGCCGGTGCCCGCCAATCAGCGGTTTCGCTTCGACAGCCCGCATCAGACGATTCGCATCGTGGAGGAGCGGCGAGCGAGCGGGCGCCTGGAGCGGGCGATGTATTTGAACGGTGGACGCGCTTCCGCCATTTACGCCGATACGGGCGAGACTTCGGTTGGTTACGTGCTCGAAGCGGACCGCCTGCTGGCCGCCTCGCCTTGCGCGCTAGTGCTGGCGGTGGGAGCAGCGGGGTTCACGTTTCCCAGAGATGTTTCGGCGTTGACGGAGGTGGAACGCGTGGATGCGGTGGATGTGGACCCGGATGTGCTCGACATCGCCCAGCGCTGGTTTCTGCCGCAACCGCTGCCGGCCAAGGTGCGTTTCGTGCCGCTTTCGGCGCGTTACGCGTTGCGGCGGGCGCGTACGCAGAGGGTGCATTACGGCTTCACGCTGCTTGACGCGTACACGGGGAAAGCAATTCCGGCGGAGCTGCTCAGCCAGGAGTTCATGGCCGACGTCCGCGCCGTTTCCGCGCGCACCGCCGCCAACGTCATCCTGGACCGCGCCGCCGAATCGGATTTCGCCAAGAATGTTTTGGCGACATTTCGCCAGACGTTCGGCCGAGTCTGGACCAAGGACGTCGACCCGGGCGATTCGGATCTAACCAATTATCTGATTACGGACTGGCCCATTGCGGGGTCGGCCGAATGGACCGGCGCCGGCCGTATTTACCTGGATGACCGAAATTCGGCGGACCGCGACCACACGCGCATGATTTGGAGCGAAGAATAGAGTTATGGCGGAGACTATCGATCCGCTGGCCGGCGCGCCGGAGACACCGGAGCTGGCGGCCCAAGAAGCTGTGACGCCGATCGAGCCGATTTCGCAGCGCGAGAAACTGTGGCGCCGGCCATGGGCGCCGTTTGCCGTAGTGGCGATATTGCTGACCGCCGGCCTGGCGGTCTACGCGCAGACTGTCGCTTTCGCCTGGGACGAAGGGTTCCATCTGCTGGCCGCGCAACTCATCAAAGCGGGGAAGACCCCGTACCTGGATTTCTTTTTCCCGCAAGCGCCTCTGAATGCCTACTGGAATGCCGGATGGATGCGATTGTTTGGCGACACGTGGCGGACGGCGCACGCGGTGGCGGGCATGATGGGCGCCGGCGGCGTGCTGCTGGCCGCGCACGCGGTTTACCGGCGGTTTCCCATTGCAGGCTGGCGCGTGGGCGGCGCGGTGGCGGTGGTGGCGCTGGCCGGGCTGAATCATCAGTTCGTGGATTACTCGACCATTGGGCAGGGCTACGCGCTGTGCCTGTTCCTGCTGGTGGCTGCATATCGCTGTGTGCTGTCGTCGGCGGAACGGCGCGGCTGGCTGGCGGCGTCCGCGGCGGGGTTTTGCGTGGTGGCCGCGGCCGGCGCGACGCTACTGGCCTCGGCCGCAGTGCCGATTTTGTTGGTGTGGCTGCTGATCTACAACCGAGCCGGTGCGCGCTGGACGAAACTCGCCGGTTTCCTGGCTGGCGCGGCGGCGCCGTTGCTGCCGTTTGTGCCGGTGGTTCTGCGCGCGCCGCGCGTGGTGCGCTTCGACATCGTCGAATATCACCTCCTCTACCGCCAGGTGGCCTGGCCCAACGCTACCGGACATGACGCAGACGTGCTCACCGCGTGGGCCAACGACCCGCAGGCGATCCTGCTCGCCATTTTGGTGGCCGCGGGCGTGTTCTTCGTCCGCTTCCGCAGTGGCTGGGACCGCTCGACGCGCGCCCCATTCTATCTGTGTGGCTGGCTGGCGCTGGGCCTGAGCCTGCACATTTCGACCGCGCACCCCACCTTCGCCCGTTATTATCTGCTGACGCTTCCATTCCTGGCGACGCTCGCCGTGGCGGGCCTGGCCTACATCGTGTCGCTGTTCGCGCGGCCCGTGCCGGTGCGCTGGGCGGTAGCGTTCGTCGGCGCGATTCTGGTGGTCACCCTGTCGCGGGATCTGTACGACGACTGGGACGGGGCACCGTGGTGGAAGCGCCTGGAGAACATCGCAGCCAAGCTGGATAAAGTGGTGCCGCGTGGTGCGCCTGTGTACGCCGATGAGGCGGTCTACTTCATCTCCCGCCGCACGCCTCCGTCAGGCATGGAGCATTCCGATGCGCACAAACTGCAACTGAAACCGGAGATGGAGAAGATGCTGCACATCTTTCCCAGGGCGGAGTTGATGCGCCGCATCGCCGCCGGCAAGTTCGCCGCCGCGGCCAGTTGCGAGGACACGGACGACCTGGACAAACTCGGGGTCGGCGACGCGTTTGCCAAGAGTTTCGAGGATGAAGGCCAGAATTGTGCCGTATATTGGGAGTGGAAGCCGCCGGCGCCGAAGAAGAAGTAGAGCGCGTGATTGATGGCGGTGCAACCGCTCCCTGACGGTCGCGGCTCCGAATCGAAGATTTACGGAATCCCGCACGACAGATACGCAATGCTCAATCCCGAACAGTCCAAGTACACCAGCGAGCGGCGAGAATTCTGGGACGAATTCGCCCGCCAGATCCAGCGGTGGCAGCCGCTGCGGCGCTACTACCGCGCCCAACTCGCGCGCTGGTTCGCCTTTGCCATCCCGGCAGGGGCGCGCGTACTCGAGATCGGCTGTGGGACCGGAGATCTGCTCGCGGCGCTCGGTCCGTCGGCCGGCGTGGGCATCGACTTTTCCTCCGAGATGGTGGGCCTGGCCCAGGTGCGACATCCGGAGCTTCGCTTTGTCATTGCCGATGCGCACGATTTCGACCTCGGCGAAAGATTCGACGCCATCATCTGCTCCGACCTGATCAACGACGTCTGGGACGTGCAGGCCGTGCTGGCGCGCATCGCCGCTCATTGCCATCCCTCGACGCGAATCTTCCTCAACTTTTACAGCAGCCTGTGGGAAGGCCCGCGGCGCATCGTCGAGACGCTGGGACTGGTGAAGCGCATGCTCCCGCAAAACTGGCTGACGGTGGGCGACGTCACCAACCTGCTCTACCTGTCGCGGTTTGAAGCGATCCGGCATTCCCGTGAGGTGATGTGCCCGGTGCACGTGCCGCTGGCCGGCGCGCTGGCCAACCGTTACCTGGTGCGGCTGTGGCCGTTCTCGTATCTGGCCATCACGAACGTGCTGGTGGCACGCCCGCGGCCCGAGCCGCAGCCCGGCCGCCAGGCCAGCGTGAGCGTGATTGTGGCG
>CAZFOP010000004.1:29185-34390 GCA_964520085.1 uncultured Solibacteraceae bacterium
CGACCGGCTTCCGCAGATGGGATCCGGCACAGAACTGATCGTGGTCGAGGGCGGCTCGCAGGACGGCACCTACCAGGCCGTGGAACGGGAGATCGCCAGCCGCCCCGGTTACCCCGCCAAGCTTTTCCGTCAAACCGGCAAGGGAAAGGGCGACGCAGTGCGACTGGGCTTTTCGCAAGCCACCGGCGACGTGCTGATGATTCTCGATGCCGACCTCACCGTCGCGCCCGAGGATTTGCCGCGCTTCTACGATGCCTGGCTGGCGGGGCGCGGCGATTTCATCAACGGCGTCCGCCTGGTTTATCCCATGCAGGACCAAGCCATGCGATTTTTCAACCTGCTCGGCAATAAGTTTTTCAGCCAGGCGTTTAGCTGGCTGCTGGGGCAGAGCATCCGGGACACGCTGTGCGGCACCAAGGTGCTGAGCCGGCGCGATTACCAGGTCATCGCGGAGAATCGCTCCTGGCTCGGCGATTTCGATCCCTTCGGCGATTTCGACCTGATTTTTGGCGCTGCGCGTTTCAATTTGAAAATCGCCGATATGCCGGTTCGTTACGGGGCGCGCACGTACGGCGAAACCAACATCCAGCGCTGGAGCCACGGCTGGATGCTGCTGCGCATGGTCGCCGTGGCGTTGCGCTGCATCAAGTTCCAATAAACGCAGATAGCGGCCTACTTACTTCGGGGCGTACGAGCGTGTCATCGAAAGATATTGGTCGTTTATTGCCTCGTTATGTGTAGTACTGGTACCGTTATCAAAAGGTGACAGGGTTGAACGAACGCAATAAATGCCGGAAGATTTAACTAGGCCGGACCCCACGCCGGCTGGTTCGAGACTCGATCGGCGGCCTGATCGCGGCGTCGCATGGCTCTGCGGCGCTTAACCCGAATTTCGAGACAGAACCCAATGCGCTCCTTTCCAGCCATCGGCGGGAAGGGAGCGCGTTTTTTTTTGCAGCGCTCGCTATCCGTATCGAATCCGTTGCTGTCCAGCGCGCTCCACAATCCAAGTGGATAACAGTCAATCTGGGTTGCCGCACATCACTCCTTCATTGGGCACCCAGCTTGAATCTGCGCGGGCGAGCCGTCCCGTAACAGAAGGAAAGTGAATGCAGCCACGTACGAGACACGTAGAGCTTAAGCCCGCCGAGGGCACACGATAGTCGCGCGATGTTCCGGCCTTCAACTCCTGCTGAACGGCCTCACCAGCCGCTCTCGCTTCACGTATGCCGCGGTGAGGACGAGAGCTAGCATGACGAGAATCAGCGACGGCGGAGCGGGCGTGCCAGGGCCGCCACCAGGCGTCTCGGAGGGGTCTTCCACCGCATTGTCGGCTAATGTAACCGCGCCAGTCCGTGCCAGTGCTCTGCCGTATAGCGCGGCTCCGGTGTTGACCGTGATGGAATCCTGGGCCATGATCGTTCCGTTGAAGGTTGTGTTAGTTCCAAGAGTTGCGGAACTTCCGACCTGCCAAAAAACGTTGGAAGGCAGGACGCCGCCGCTGAGGAGCACCACACTATTGCCGGCCGCCGTGGTGAGTGTGCTGCCGATCTGGAAGATGAACACGGAACTCGCGTTACCGCTGAGTGTGACGGTTCCTGTAATGCCGACCGAGGTCGAATTACAGTAAACGCCTGGCGTGATGACGGTCCCGCCGATGTCCCCAGGCATAGGGGGGCCAGGGCAGGGTCGTGTGGAAGCGTTGCCATACGCGGTTGTCACGTCACTTTCGGCCTGAGCGGCGACGGCATCGGCTACGTGTTGCGTCCCGTTGGTAACAGTTCCGGGGGGAAACCCAGTTACCGAAGTGCCGGGGCTCAACCCAAGATTTCCACTCACCACGCTCGCGCCGGTGTTGGTGACAGTGGAGCCGGCGAGGACTGCGAAATTGGCCGCCGTCGCAAGCGGAACTGGTAATTGAGCCTGCAGGCAAAGAGCAGACATCAGGAGCAGCGCAAACTTCATCATGAATCCACCTCGGCGCTTCACTAAGACACCTCCCTATGACAAGAGGACAACATCAAACCTCAGCAGGCAAAGACATGCATTCCGCCTGCTCACAATCCCGAAGCAGATCGATATGTCCTAATCAGCAGCCTGCGGAATTGTATGGCGAAACCCGGCGCCTGTCAATAACTTTTGACACTAATTTTTTCAATCACTTTCGTCAACCACTTTTGCCAGCCACATTAGAACTGAGGGTTTGCGGCTCATCTCTCAGTAAACTCCCGCTAACACCGCTTCGGTTCCGGCAGCGCGGCGGCGGCGATTTGCGCGATGTCGAGCAGCCTAGGCGGGGACTGGGTAAACTCGCCGAGGGCGTCGCGAAACATGCTCTGGCAGAAGGGACAAGCGGTGGCGATCACAGGCGCGCCAGTGGCCACCAACTCTTCGGCGCGTGCCAGGTTGACGCGCTTTCCCTTCTCTTCACCGAGAAACATCTGGCCGCCGCCGGCGCCGCAGCAGAACGACCGTTCGCGGGCGCGCGGCGGATCGGCCACATCCGCGTAACGCTGCAAGACACGGCGCGGCTCGTCGTAGATGTTGCGGTAACGGCCCAGGTAACAGGGATCGTGGAAGACGACTTTGCCGGCCGAGGTGCGGGCGGCGGGAAGGCGCGTATCCACCTTCGTCGCCAACCGCGCCAGCAGCTCGCTGTGATGAACGATATCGAAGGCAGCTCCGTATTCGCGCCAATCGGTGCCGATGGTGCGGACGCAATGCGGGCAGATGGAAACCATGCGGGCGACCTTCGCCGCACGCAACGTTTCTAGGTTGGCTTCCGCCACCTGCGCCGCGGCAAGATCGTTGCCCAAACGGCGTGCCGGATCGCCGGTGCACATTTCCTTACGCAACACGCCGAAGGTGACGCCGGCATACCGCAACACGCGGGCCAGTGCCAGAACGATCTCCCGGCCTTGGGGATCGTACGAGCCCATACAACCCAGCCAGAGGCAGTATTCCTGCGTGCCGTCGAAATATGGCAGTCCGTTCTTCTCGATGAATTTCTGTCGATCGACGGGGGCGAAGCCGAGCGCGTTGCCATGGCGCTCCAAGTTGAGAAACAACTTCGAGCCGTAATCGTTTTCCCATTTCCCGGTGTTGACCGCGCCGCGTCGCAGGCCGACGATCAGCGGCAGATGCTGAATCCCCACCGGGCACTCGAATTCGCAGCCGCCGCAGGTGGTGCACTGAAAAGCGGCCTCTTCGTCGATGTGGCGACCCAGCAGCGGCGCTTCGCCGCCGGTTCCGAATTCGTTCAGGTAACGGCGAACCCCAAGAACGATTTCCTTCGGGTTCAATATCTTGCCGGTGTTATACGCCGGGCAATGCTCGGTGCAGCGGCCACATTCGACGCAGGTGAATGCCTGCAGGGCATCGATGCGTGTGATGTCCTTGCCGGTGTCGAGGCCGAAATCCTCGTCGCCCACCAGCGGCGGTGTGCGGCTAAAGCCCTGCCGGCGCAGGAAGACCGTCACCGGGCTGAGCGCCAAGTGCAAGTGCTTGGTGTGCGGAATCAGTGGTAGGAACGCCAGCAGCGCCAGTGTGTGCAGCCACCAGTTCGCGCGCGCCGCGGCGCCATCGGGCAGCCAAAGCGCGGCCAAATACGTCAGCATCAGGAGGAGGATCAGCCCCGCGATCACTCCCGATTCCTTCGAAAGCTTGCCGAGCCAGACCGGCCGCGCGACAAAGCGCCGCAGGAAGAGGCCGGTAATCGCCACCGCGATTGCGACCGCCCAGACGGCGACGAAATCCAGATAGGCGCGGCCGAATCCGCTCGCCGGCGAAAGCAGCCGCAAGCCGAACGCCTCCGCGAAATGATTGAGCGTGACCAGCGCAAAGGCGCAGAATCCCCAAAACACGAACGCGTGCGCGAGGCCGGCCAGCGGCCGTCCGCCGATCACCTTGCCCTGCGCGGCGACTTCCCAGAGGAATTGGCGGATGCGCGGGCCGATGGGTGCGAGGCTAAAGTCGGGCGTCGCGCGGGCCGTGCGCAGCACCCGCTCCACGGTGCGAAAGCGCCGCCAAAACAGCCACACCGAAGCGGCGCTCAGCAGAATCAGAATCAACCGTTCCAGCCACGATGCGTGCATCGGGATCCGCCAAAGACTGAGCGTAGCACGCACCAGGTGGGCATCCTTTAGGTTGCCCGTTATCTGTTCCCGTATACTCCGCAGCTACCCCGCTAGAATCAAGAGGGAGGCCTTCTTGCGTATCGTCGTTTCCGGCGCGGCCGGGTTCATTGGGTCCCATTTCTGCGACCGCCTGCTGGCGGAAGGGCACACGGTGGTGGGGCTCGACAATTACCTTACGGGCGCCGCGCAAAACCTGGCGCACCTGGTGGGCGAACCTCGCTTCAGTCTTATCGAGCAGGACATCACTGAGCCGTTTTCGATCGCGGGCGCGGTGGATGCGGTGGTGAACATGGCCTCGCCCGCCAGCCCGAAGGATTATCTCGATCACCCGATCGAGACGCTGGCGGTGGGATCGGCTGGCACGCGGCACATGCTCGATCTGGCGTGGGAGAAGCGCGCGCGCTTCCTGCTGACGTCCACTTCGGAATGCTACGGCGACCCGGAAATTCACCCGCAGGTGGAATCGTACTGGGGCCATGTGAACCCGGTTGGGCCGCGCTCGTGTTACGACGAAAGCAAACGATTCGCCGAAGCGCTGACCATGGCTTACCACCGCAAGCACGGCGTGGCCACCAACATCGCGCGCATCTTTAATACCTACGGGCCGCGCATGAAGCTGGATGACGGCCGTGTGGTGCCGGCTTTTCTGAGCGAGGCGCTGGCGGGCGTACCCATCACCGTGTTCGGCGACGGCTCGCAGACGCGCAGCTTCTGTTACGTGAGCGACATGGTGGACGGACTCTACCGGCTGATGCTTTCCGACGAGCGCTACCCGGTGAACCTGGGCAACCCGCGCGAAATGACGATCCTCGAATTCGCGGAGCACATCATGAGGCTGACGGGTTCGCAGTCGCCTACCGAGTTCCAACCGCTGCCCGAGGACGATCCGCGGCAGCGGTGCCCCGACATCACAAAGGCGCGCGCCGTGCTCGGCTGGGAGCCGCGAGTGACGCTCGAAGAGGGGCTGCGATTGACGGTGGAGTATTTCCGGCGCGAAGGAACGTCGAGATGACTCTCAGGCTTGTCCAAGTTAGGTTTCGGAAAGACCGGCGGAAGCTCTGCTAATGTG
>CAZFOP010000005.1:0-34061 GCA_964520085.1 uncultured Solibacteraceae bacterium
TCCGGTACAGCACGCATACTCCTGCGGGTCTAGCCTTATCCAGCGGTCCCCGTCCCAAGCCCAAGGGCCATCCACTCCCGTACCCTGTCCCGTGGCGCCAAACGCCGTGCCGCCATTCAGAATCACGCGCTCTCGTCCCAAATCGTAATCCATCCCAGCCCAACAGCGTGCCTCAGGCAAATCTCCGGGTGGATCTGCGTTGATCCAGTCTCTTCCGTCCCATACCCATGTGTCGTTCAGCACACATTGGTTGGAGCCATTTGGGCCGGACCCGCCGAAGAGAATGACCTGCCGATGAACACGGTCATATCCCATCGTATGCTGGGCTCGCGCCGGGGGAACATGCGCAGGGGTCTTCTGCTCCCAGATACTTCCATCCCATACCCAAGTGTCGTTGAGGAGCCTCCGATCCGAGTCGTCAATTCCGCCGAATAGCACAATCTGTTTCCGGGCGGCATCATAGGCCATTACGTGGCCCCACCTTGCCGGGGGCATTCGCGCCGGATCGCGTTGCGTCCAGTCCCTTCCATCCCATATCCATGTATCCCGATATGCAACTTCATTTCCAAGGACATTTCCACCTTTGTCCAGATACCGAGTGTGAGGATCCTTCACCACGATTGCCCAGGACGTACTTGTGGTTCGGTGGCTCACTTGATCGATTCCCCCGAACAGCACCACCTCTCCACGCTCCGCGTCATACGCCATGGCAGATTGTGTTCGAGGCTCCGGATGTCGCGTCGGCGTCTGCTGCATCCATCGCTCGCGCCACACCCAGGTATCGTCCATGGTTCGCGAACCCCACCCGCCAAACAGGATAAACTCGTGTGTCGCCGTGTTGTGGGCGATCGGCGCCCACTGACGCCCCGCCACCGCTGGCAAGCTCTCGTTCCCCTGCGCACAAGCGCACGGAACGAACACCAGTGCTGCGCTCACGGTCATGCTGCACAAAGCGATCCACATCCCGACTTTCAGTCCCGGCGATCTCATAGCCAGTCTCCTTGGTTGCCTGTTTTCCGCCTATTTTAGCAATTCGTTGGCGAATCAAGGCGGCCGCTGGGGTGAAGGCGGGGATTGCCCCCAGCCCACGCTTGCCCCTAATCTGGGCCTCTCCTGACTTCCTGGACACCAACGTTCTGGTCTATGCCTACGAGCGGGTCAACCGGAGCAAACAGCGCGCGGCGCAGAAGCTGGTTGCGGCGGCGCTAAATGGAGGGGGGCTGATATCGGTTCAAGTGCTGGCTGAACTCAGCGTGACCCTGCTCCACAAGGCGTCGCCACCTTTGCGGCCAGAGCAAGTAGCCGTGATTCTGGATGCCATCGCACCAATCCAGTTGGTGACTCCCGACGGCGAAATCGTCCGGCGGGCGGTCGAGGCGCGGGAGCAGTACGGTATCCATTTCTACGACGGCATGATTGTCGCCGCGACCGAACGCGCCGGTTGCGCGCGCATCTGGTCGGAAGACCTGAATTCGGGTCAGGCGTATTTTGGAATCCAGGCTGAGAATCCGTTCGTGTAAACCTGGCTGGTCACCGCACAAGAATTCATTCTCATGCACGGGTTTACCATCAAGCAATGAAGAATACTGCACTTGCAATTCTGCTCCTGGTCCCCGCGCTGGTGTGGGCACAGAAGCCAGCGCCAAGCCAGGCCGACTTTAGTATTACCGTCCACGTGCAGTCGTCGCGCGTGGTCGATTCCTGCTTTGGGAATCCGGCGGCTTGCGGTTCGGTCCAGCGTCTGACCGTGTCGATCGACGGAAAGAAGTACGAGTTGGAGGGACCAATCAAAGGAGCCGTCGACGTGCTTCGTGTGGGCGACTACAAAGCGAAGATCGCCAAAGACGAAACCAAACAAGCCTACGAATATCGACGGGTTTACGAATTCCTGTTTGCGGATGGGATTACGCGCGAGTACAAAGTAGTGGGCGAAGGGGAATAGGAAAGGAGAGAGCAGCCACATCCGGTTGAGCCGCCGAGTCTCTCGATCGCTCGCGATAGCCGGACGCGTGCAGGAGTGCCAGCACGGCAGGCAGATCTCGCCGGGCCACGTCGGGAGGCGGAGCTGGGGGGAATGCCCTCCTAAAGCGCTGTGCCCTTCCGCCAGTGCACGTCGAAAAGGCCCTGCATGGCTTCTCCCATGCCCTCGTGCTCGAAGACGACCGATGTCCAGGCTGGCTTGGTGATTACCGGATCGAGCAGGGCCACCAGGCCGCGGCCTCCGTCGAAAACGGCCAGTTTCATGGGCAACGAATCGGCCACCCGCACTTCCACGCCGACTGCGGCGTAGTCGGCCAGCCGTTGCCGGTGGTCTTCGTCGAGGGTGGCGGCTTCGATCAGAATGCGGCACCGGACACCGCTGGCGGCGGCCTGCTTCACCATTTGTTCCTTGAGTGGGTCCACCGCGTAAGGCGGCCGCGAAAACTCCAGGTAATCGGTTCGCACGTCCGCCAGCATGCGCCTGTATTCAGCCGCCGTCTGCGCTGGTTCGCTCACGATGCGAAGGAAATCCAGCGTGCCGCGCCCGCCCTGGCCTTCCGAATACAGCGACTTCAGTTCGTCCGCCAAGGTGGCGCCGGCGCGGCCGTTGTCGGCCAGCTCCTGATCGAGCGCCTGGCGCCGGCGGCTCAAGTACCCCGGGATGGCAAGGCTCGGTTCGACCGCAGAGAATAGCTTGGTGCGCTCCTGAACCACTTGGGCGAAGCCCTTTTCCACCAGGCTATCCAAAACTTCGTATATCTTCTGACGCGGCACATGGGCGCGTGCCGCCAGCTCCAGTGCCTTAAACCGTGGGTGCCCCAGCAACACCAGGTAAGAGCGGGACTCATAGGCATTGAGTCCCAATTGCTGGAGTCTGCGCCAGAATCGTTGGAAATCTACGGGGGCCAACTCTTCGTCCATATGCTTTCAACCTTACCAAACAGAATCGACTGTGGTGGGATTGGATTGGCAACTGGCCGATCGGCGTCCTCCCTCCGATCTAATTGCACGCTAACATACGTACGGATAAGAATTTCAAACTACGGCACAGCGCGGCCGGGCGGGTCCGGCCGACGAACGCTATCGTAACTGCGAAGTGGCGTGGTGCCTTGCTTTTGGGGCAGCAACCGTACGCCGCCTGCATTAGAAACGTGGCAAATCCCGCTTAAAGGTTTGGAATAGTTTGACTTGGTAGTAATGGAACCCTACAATAGGCCTAGCGGGTGGTGTATGCCTGATAACGACGCTGCAATCAACGGGCCCATCCCTGGCGGGGGCACTGGGGTCAGACCCAAGATCCGCATCGTGGTGGCCGACGATCATCCGATCTTTCGCGATGGTCTTTGTAAACTGCTGGCTCTGGAGGACGACTTCGATGTGGTGGCGCAGGCGCAGGATGGCAGGCAGGTCCTGGACGTGCTGCAACAGACGGAGCCGGACATTCTGCTGTTGGACCTGAAAATGCCTGGTCTGGACGGACTCGGCACGTTGCAGCGGTTGCAGGTGTCCAAGGGCAGGACGCGAGTCATCGTGCTGACAGCCTCCGACGATAAGAACGAGTTTGTGCAGGCCATGAAGCTGGGTACATCGGGGATTGTGCTCAAGCAAACGGCCACCGACCAGTTGATCAAGAGCATCCGCAAGGTGCATGCGGGTGAGATCTGGCTGGATTCGCACACCACGGCGGCCGTGATCCGACAGTTCGTAGCCAATGAAGATGCCGCTCCGCTGCCGTCGCAGCAGATTTCGGGACCGCCGCGCGAGCGGGAGCGATCGCCGCTCAGCCAGCGCGAACGCGAGATTGTCGCCCTGGTGGCGCAGGGTTTCAAGAACAAAGAAATGGCCGAGAAGATGTTTATCAGCGAGCAGACGGTGAAGAACCATCTGCATAACATCTTCGATAAGCTGGGCGTCTCCGACCGGCTGGAACTCGCGCTGTACGCGATCCACAACAACCTGCACAGCGGCCGCTAAGCGCCCATCGGACCCGCACCCCAGAGGGAGCGATTGCCACGGCTCCGTAATCGGGCCTGAGAGATTCCTGGCAGTGGCGGCGGCGCTCTCACCTGCGAACCCTTCAGTTCGCCTTCTTGCGATGAAATAGCCCCTTGAAATCGGGCCAGTACTCGCGTGCAAAGTTGGTCGCCGCGAACGTGCCCATGCCGGACGTGCCCCACTCCACAATCGAGGCGGCCGTGCGGTACTCCCGCGGGCTCCACAGCGTGGCGATACCCCAACTGCCGTATGCGTTGGCGGCGAGCGACCACGCAAACTCCCGCGATCCATCCAGACGGCGCGCCGTCACCGTGTTGGCTACCACGTACTCAACCCGCCGGAAAAGATTGCCGTGCCCCAGGCGGCAGTAACGTGTGTCCTGGTAGTGAATGGCCTTGACGGTTTCCTCCAGGCCCACCCCAATCACGAACTGCCCGTAGAGCGATGCGATCCGTTTCTCGAAGCCGTGGCGATCCTTGCCCCATTCATCGGGCCAGTTGTGCACCTGCCCCACCACCGCCGACGGCAGAGTGTTGGTCAGCGCGGGCACGCTGTAAAGCCGCTTCAAGAAAGTCTTGAAAGAATGCGCCTGCACCGGATAAGCCGGCTGCGCCGCGGTACCGGCCGGGGCTGCTGGGGCAGCCGCCGGCGGCGGAGAGCTCGCATCCGCAACCGGCGTGGCCGCCTGCTCCTGCGCCCGGCATAGGACCGTAGCGAGCGCGGCGGCGAGTAAGAGCGAAGCGGTTTTACGCAACCTGGTTCCCTTGTTGTGTGGCGACTCAGAGTGCAGCCCGAACTGCGGCTGCACAGAGGGACGATTCTCCAGTGTATT
Organism: uncultured Solibacteraceae bacterium; assembly: GCA_964520085.1. Classification (GTDB taxonomy): domain Bacteria; phylum Acidobacteriota; class Terriglobia; order Bryobacterales; family Bryobacteraceae; genus Bog-375. Next base: position 4,808 of record CAZFOP010000005.1, read on the forward strand.
ACGGAACACGGCGCGCCAGACCACCCGCGCAAGCGAGCCGTAGGGGCGCGGCAGTCCTCATCGATCGGCTTCGAGGGCTGCCTTGCGCGGCTTCTCCATCGCCGCCGGGCGGCTAATCCTGAATTCCGAAGTTAAACGCCTTGTATCAGGGCACGGCTCAAGCCGTGCCCTGATACAAGGCCGGCCGTTTCATGGTGCTCCGCTGTGGGAATGCAATTTCGCCGAAGTTGACTTCGGAATCCACGCTAATCCAGGGTGAAGCGGACGCTGTTCGATACGTTCTGGCCGCCCTGGGTCAGGATGACGGTCACTTTGTACTGGCCCGGACTCAAGCCCGTGGTGCCGAGCGCGAACATATATGGAATCGTTTGCCGTTTCGGGTCCAGAGTCAGCTTGAGCGGCACGGTAGCGGCCAACACATCGTCCCGGCGCAACTCCATGGACAACGCGGGCGCTTCGCTGGAACCGGGATCCGCATGAAGGTCGAAGAAAAGACTGATCTTCGGACTTGCCGCTTTGGAGACGTGCCCGGAGAGATTCGGAATCACCGTGCCTTCCGCGTAGCGGAGTGGGTCGCCCGCTTCGGAGGCGGTAGGATCGATACTTCGGACCAGCAGCAAATCCCCCAGCGCCAGACCCTTCGCCACCGCCGGGATCGCGACGTTCTCTCGCTGCGCCACGATCTTCCCGCCATGGGCGTCCAGGGCAACGCTTTCCAAAACGTAATCGCCGGGAGGCACACTGAATTGGCGCCGGAAAGTGATGCTGTCCGGCGAAGTCTGCTGCGGGTTGCCGAGAGTGCGCCGGCTCGAAATGTCCTCGCTGAACGTTCGCACCACGGCGCCGGAGTGGTCCTTTAATTGAGCCAGCACCGATACATCCCCCGCGGACGGCGCGGCGGCCTCCGGCCCGGAAGCCGGACGCTCGAGCGGCACCTGGACCACCACCGAGTTCACCAGGTTGTCCGGTGTGTTGCCAAACCGGAGGACGGCGGCGTTCAATGGCAGGTCTGCCGGCAGTTGCGGCGACGCCAGCGCGGCAATTAACCGTCCTTCGATCAAAGACGCCGTGACCTTGTCACCGGGGCGCGCCGCATAGCGCGATTGAATGACGACGCCTTTCCGCAGCGACAGCACGCGGAGCGGGTGCCGGCGGCTGGCATCGTCTGTGCCGGGCGAGATCCATGATGCCAGATAGTACGATGTCAGGTCGGTGGCGATGCCGCGGGTGCGGCTGCGGCTGTCGCCGCCCAATGCGTAGACATGCGCTCCGCCCGTACTGAGACAGATCCCCTCCAGAGACTGCGGAATACCTGTTCCATCGCCCGCGATGATGCGGCCGGCGAATTCGTTGGCTACGGAGCCCGTGCCCGCGGCGTCCGTCGAACCGACGCTCAGGCTGCCCGTCATCGTCTCGGAGCCCATCGCGGCGGAACTTCTCAATCCGATGGCTGCCTCGGGATCGCCGATCTCGGAGTCCACCCCATAAATGGTTACGTGCGCCCGGTTCGCCGCCTGGGCGATGTTGCGAAGCTCCTCGGGCGAATCCGCGTAGTACCGGATTCCCTCCGAGAAGAAGACGATGAACTTGCGGCCTGGTAAAATCTCCTGACCTCGCGAGGCGGCCAGAAGACCGGCCACCGAAGGCGTGGCGCGCCCATCGGTCTTGACAATGTGCTGAGAATCCAGCAGCATCGCCTTCAGTATTCTCGCCATCATCTGGCGCGATCCCGAGGCGCTCTTCGCGTCCTCTTCCATCTGCCGCTCGGCGGCCTCGGTCGCCTGGACGGCTTGCGATCTGTCCGCAACGGTGGTGACGTCCACCGCCTTCCTTACCGCTTCCACATCGGTGGTCGGCCCCTGCACCAGATGGAGGCGCCCTTCGCCGCGGAGGACCATGAAGAGAATGCCGTGCCCCGAAGCCTCCTTAACCAATTCGTCGGCCAAGTCGCGATCCGCTTTCGCGACACCGGGAACCACCTCGTCAAAAATAAACGTCACGATGGGAGGAGCCTGCGGCGCGGTCACCAGGCGAAGGCTGCTGAGTGGGACCGGCTTTCCGCCTTCGACAATTTGCACTTCGGAGGCAGCGAGATCCAGCACCGGGTTGCCTTTCCTGTCATGCGCGCTCAGTTCGAGTGTGAGCTCGGGGCCATTGGCGGCCGCGGGTCCGGGCCCCGTCGTTCCGGCGGGAACCGGGATCGTCTGTGCATAAATCGAAAATGAAAACAGGAATGCCGCGAAAAGCAGAGCGAGCCGCGCCGGTACTTGCGGCCATACGCGAATTGTATGTGGCATCAAACACTTCTCCTGAAACCGTCCGTTACTGCAAGGTCTTCTGCGGGCACCACACTGGGCTGCGGCCATTGCGGAGCGGCCCGCCGGGACTCCGTCTTGCCGGATGATCGAGCGACGCCGGACGCTACTCCAGTGTAAACGAGACGCTCCTCGATATTGTTTGCCCGCCCTGCCTGAGAATGATGGTCATCTCGTATTCGCCCGTCTTCAGGGCGTTGGCGCCGAGCGTGGTTAGATACGGAATCGTCTTCCGCTTCGGGTCCGCCGGCATCTTCAGGGGCATCGAGCCGATCAGATCGTCGTCGCGGCGCAACTCCGCCGAAAGCGTCGGCGTCTCCGTGGAAGCAGGGTCCGTGTGAAGGTTGAAGAACAGATTGATCTTCGCGTTCGCGGCCTTGGAGACATGCCCCGACAGATTCGGCACCACCACGCCTTCGGCGCTGCGCAGCGGATCGGTCTCATCGGCCGGGCCCGCGGCATCGATACGCCGCACCAGTAACACATCCCCAAGCGCCAAACCGCTCGCCACCGCCGGAATGATTACCTCGGCGCGCTGCGCTCCAATCTTTCCGCCATTGGCGTCCATGGCAGCGGTCTCCAGGACGTACTCGCCAGGCGGCGCACTGAATTGGCGCCGGAAGCTGACGATGTCCTGCGCGGCCTGTCCTGCTGCGCCGATCGTTCGCCGTGACGGAATGTCCGCGCTGAACTTCTGTACCACCGCGCCGGACTGGTCCTTCAGTTGCGCCAGCACCGACACGCTGCCCTGGTCGCCCTGCATTTCCACCTGTTCGAGCGGTACCTGCACCACCATCGAATTCAACTGGCTATCCGGGGTACTCCCGAACCGCAGCAAGGCGGCGTTCAACGACAGCTCCGCCGGCAGTTTTGGCGATGCCAGCGCTTCGCTCAGCCGTCCCTCGAAGGCCGACACCTTGACCACGTTGCCGCCGCGCAGCGGGTAGTAGCCAGCACGCGACGCAACCAGAACCCCCTTGCGCAGCGACTTCACACCGATCAGGCGCATCTTGGTCTCGTCGCCAGAGCCGGGTGCGATCCACGACGCCAGGTAGTACGAGTTCAGATCCATGGCGATTTCGGTGGCGCCCTTGTGCCCCTCGGTCATCGCGAACACGTGCGCTCCACCCGTGTTCGCACAGACCGCCGTCAGCGAGTGTGGAGTGCCGGTGTTGCCGCTCATGATATAGCGCCCCGCGTCTTCGAAGGCTTCCGTGGTCAGTGCTGGATCGTGATCCCCTGGGCCGAGCACACCCGGTTTATTGGGGATGTAGCCCTGCACCTGGAGAGTGCCCACCTGGGCGCCGGCGTAGTGCGCCTGCGCTGCCTGCACGTCGCCCATTTCGGCGTCGAAGGAGTAGATGCTCGCCCGCTCCCGGTTCGCCGCCTGCATGATATCGCGCAGCGTCTCCGGACTGCTCTTCTTCCAGTCCAGGCCCTGGGAGAAATAGAGAATCGCCTTCCGCCCCGGCACGTCCTGTTGTCCCCGCGATAGCGCCAGCAGCGCCGCTACCGATGGCGTGGATTGCGCGTCGCTCTCTGCGGTCTTCTGCGAATCCTGCAACATCGCCAGCAGCATCTTCGCCGTGGTCTGGCGCGTTCCAGCCGCCGAGTCGATATCCTCGGTCATCTGCTTCTCCGCGGCCTCGGTGACCTTGATGTAATCCGGCCTCGGCGCCACCGTCGCGGCTTCAATGGCGCCCTTAGCCGCCTCGATGTCCGTCGTCGGCGCCAGCACCAGGTGGAGGCGCTTCTCGATCTTGAATACCGCGAAGTGGTAGCCATGCCCCGCGACTCCCGCCAGGACTTCCTCGGCCAGGTCGCGATCCGTCTTCGCAATGCCCGTCACCACCTCGTCGAACACGAACAGGATGGTTTCCTGCGTCTCGGCGGCCAGGCGGAGGCTCTTGAGACTGACTGGCACGCCGCCGTCGGTAATCGCCACATCGGCGACCGTGAGATCGGGAACCGTATTGCCCTTCCGATCATGCGCCGACAGTTCGACGGTGACCTCGGTAGGATTAGCGGCCCTTGCGCCGCCAGGGAGCAAGCCGGTCTGCGAGAAAGCCGGCAACTGAAACAGGAACGAGACCAAGGCGAGAGACAACCCCGCCAGAACTTGCGACTTCGATGTTATGCGCGACATTTAGCACCTCCTCGGGTACTCGATCGCTTTGCCATGCGGCTAGTTCTCGGACCGTGCGATCATGCGCCTTTTGTGGAAACCACTCCCTGACGGTCGTGGCTCCGAACAGAGCCGCGACCGTCAGGGAGCGGTTTCTCAATGCCATCGAATCTCACGGTCATAAAGCTAGTCCAGAGTAAACCAGACGCTCCTCGATACCTTCTGCCCACCCTGCCTCAGAATGATGGTCATTTCGTACTTACCGGGTTTCAGATCGTTGGCGCCGAGCGTGGTCAGATACGGAAACGTTTTCCGCTTCGGGTCCACCGGCATCTTCAGCGGCATGGTCCCAATCAGATCGTCGTGGCGGCGCAATTCCGCCGATAGCGTCGGCGTCTCCGTGGAAGCCGGGTCCATGTGAAGGTCGAAGAACAGATTGATCTTCGGGCCTGCGGCCTTGGAGACGTGCCCCGACAGATTCGGCACCACGATGCCCTCCGCGCAGCGCAGCGGATCGGTCGCGTCGGCTGGGCCGCCGGCATCGATACGCCACACCACCAGCACATCTCCCAGCGCCAGGCCGTTCGCCATCGCCGGGATCACCACATTGGAGCGCCGCGCGCCGATCTTCCCGCCATTGGCGTCCATGGCAGCGCTCTCCAGCACGTACTCGCCCGGCGGCGCGCTGAATTGGCGCCGGAACGTGACGATGTCCTGCGCCGCTTGCGCTTGCTCGCCAACCGTCCGCCGTGGCGCAACGTCCGCGCTGAACTTCTGCACCACTGCACCGGACTGATCCTTCAGTTGCGCCAATACCGCCACGCTCCCCCGGTCGTCCTTCATTTCCACCTGGTCGAGCGGCACCTGCACCACGACCGAGTTTACCTGGCTGTCCGGCGTGTTCCCGAACCGCAGCAGGGCGGCGCTCAACGGCAGGTCCGCCGGCAGTTTCGCCGCCGCCAGCGCTTCGATCAGCCGTCCCTCGAAGGCCGACACCCTTGCCACATTGCCGCTGCGCATCGGATAGTATCCCGAACGCGATGCCACCAGGACACCTTTTCGCAGCGACTTCACACGAAGCATACGCAGCTTGGTCTCGTCGCCAGAGCCGGGTGAGATCCACGACGCCAGGTAGTACGCGTTCAGGTCCATGGCAATTTCGCTGGCACCCTTGTGGCCTTCGGTCATCGCGAACACGTGAGTTCCGCCCGTGTTCGCACAGACCGCCGTCAGCGAGTGCGGATTGCCTGTGTTGTCGCTCGTTTCCAGGCGGCCGGCGTACTCGTTGGATTGTTCGGACACGCCCATCCCTTGCCCCACCATGCTTTCGGGCACGGGGCCCCTCGCAGGGACCGCCGGACCTGTGGGGATGATGCCGGCCGCCTGCTGATTGCCCATCGCGGCGCCGGCGTTCAGCGCTTGCGCCGCCTGAATGTCGCCCATCTCGGCATCGAAGGAGTAAATGCTCGCGCGTTCCCGGTTCGCCGCCTGCATGATATCGCGCAGCGTCTCCGGACTGCTCTTCTTCCAGTCCAGGCCCTGGGAGAAATAGAGAATCGCCTTCCGCCCCGGCACATCCTGCTGGCCTCTGGATAGCGCCAGCAGCGCCGCCACCGACGGCGTGGACTGCGCGTCGCTCTCGGCGGTCTTCTGCGAGTCCTGCAACATCGCCAGCAGGATCTTCGCCGTGGCTTGGCGCGTTCCAGCCGCGGAGTCGAGATCCTCCGTCATCTGCTTCTCCGCGGCCTCGGTGACCTTGATGTAATCCGGTCGCTTCGCCATGGTCACGGCTTCAATTGCGGCCTTGACCGCCTCGATGTCCGTGGTCGGCGTCTGCACCAGGTGGAGGCGCTTCTCCACCTTCAGCACCGAAAAAAGGTAGCCATGCCCCGCAACACCGGCCAGGACTTCCTCGGCCAAATCGCGATCCGTCTTCGCAACGCCGGGAACCACCTCGTCGAACACGAACAGGATCGTCTCCTGCGTCTGGCCGGAAAATCGAAGACTCGTGAGGCTGACCGGCACACCACCGTCGGTAATCTCCACGTCAGAGGGTTGGAGATCGGGAACGGGGTTGCCCTTCCTGTCGTGCGCCGTCAGTTCGACGGTGACTTCCGTGACACTAGTGGCCGTCGCGCCAGCCAGAACCGAGCCGGTCGGCGCCGGAGCCGACAGAAGAAACAGGAATGGCAGCGAGGCGAGAGACAATCCCGCCAGAACTTTCGACTTGGAAACTACACGCGGCATTCGGCATCTCCTCGGGCAATCGATCGCTTCACTCGTCTCCCGTGCCGCTTGCCGGAGCCGTCGCCGATGGCCGGCTGAATCCACATTCGCGACAGGTCGCCCATGTTCCGGAGCCAAGTTCGTTGCAGCCGCCGCAAACGGCTCCGCTAGTGTCGCGGCAGAAGGTGAAACCGCGGTGCTACGCCCTGCGTCGGGTCTTGCACACCCGCCGCGCGGCTACTCCAGCGTAAACGAGGCGGTCCTCGATACCGTCTGCCCGCCCTGGCTCAGAATGATGGTCATCTCGTACCCGCCCACGCCCAGGGATTTGGCGCCAAGCGTGGTCAGGTAGGGAAATGTTTTCCGTTCGGGATCCGCGGTCAGCTTCAGCGGCAGTTTGGCGACTAGTTCGTCGTCATGCCGCAACTCCGCCGACAGCGAAGGCGCGTCCGCGGAACTGGGATCCACATGAATGTCGAAGAACAGATCGATCTGTGTGCTATCGGTCTTTGAGATGTGCCCGGAGAGATTCGGCACAACTATGCCTTTCGCGCAGCGTAGTGGATCGGCCGCTTCGGAGGGCGTGGCGGGATCGATGCGCCGCACCAGCAGCACATCCCCCAGCGCCAGACCCTTTGCCACAGCCGGGATCACCACGTTGGCGCGTTGCGCTCCGATCTTCCCGTCGTTGGCGTCCATGACGGCGCTCTCCAGCACATACTCGCCCGGCGGCGCGCTGAATTGGCGGCGGAAACTGATGAAGTCCTGCGCGACCTGTCCTGGCTCGCCGACCGTTCGTCGTGGTGTGACGTCCTCGCTGAACTTACACACCACGGCGCCGGCCTGGTCCTTCAGTTGCACGAGCACCGACACGGCGCCCTGGTCGCCCTTCATCTCCACCTTGTCGAGCGGCACCTGGACCAGCACCGAGTCCACATCGTTGTCCGGCGTGTTCCCGTACCGCAACAAGCCTGCGTTCAAGGGCAATGCCGCCGGCAGGTCCGCCGCCGCCAGCGCCGCCAGTAGCTGTGGTTCTGCCCCAGACACCCTGGCCACGTTGCCGCCGCGCAGCGGGTAATATCCCGCGCGCGATGCAACCAAAACGCCCTTGCGCAGCGACTTCACGCTGATCGGGCGCAGCTTGCTCTCGTCGCCGGAACTGGGTGAGTTCCACGACGCCAGGTAATACGAGTTCAGATTCATCGCGATTTCGTTGACGGCCCTCTTGCCGTCGCCGGCGTCCACGCGCACTCCACCGGTGGTTTGACAGACCGCCGCCAGCGATTTCGGAGAGTTTACGGCGCCCTCGCCCGAAGACAAGCGGCCCGCGTACTCGGCGGCCTGCGTGCCCGCCCCGGGCCCTTCCGCGCTGCCCGTCGAACCCATGGTCGCAGTAGCCGGACCGCTGGCGACGCTTCCCATCGCCTGCCCACTGCGGAGCGCCGCACCAGCCATCATAGAGGTGGCTGCCGTAACGTCGCCAATCTCGGCGTCGAAGGAATAAATGCTCGCGCGCTCCCGATTTGCCGCTTGCATAATATCGCGCAGCGTCTCAGGGCTGCTCTTATCCCATGCCAGACCTTGCGAGAAATAGAGAATCGCCTTTCGCCCCGGTACATCTAGCTGGCCCCGCGAAACGGCCAACAACCCAGCCGTCGCCGGCGTGGCTTTCGCATCGGTCTCCAAGGTCTTCTGCGAGTCCATCAGCATCGCCAGCAGCATCTTCGCCGTGGCTTGGCGCGGCCCGGCCGCGGCGTCGACATCCTCGGTCATCTGCTTCTCCGCGGCCTCGGTGACCTTGAGGTAATCCGGCCTCTTCGCCATGGTCACGGCTTCGATCGCGGCCTTGACTGCCGCGACGTCCGTGGTCGGCGCCTGCACCAGATGCAAGCGATTTTCTATCCTGAGCACCATGAAGTGGTAGCCGTGCCCCGAAACCGCCGTTAACAACTGCTCGGCCAAGTCGCGATCCGTCTTCGCGACACCCGCGACAACCTGATCGAAGACGAACGCGATGGTTTCTTGCGTCTGACCGGCAAGCCGGAGGCTCTTGAGACTGACTGGTACGCCACCGTCGGTGATCTCCACATCGGCGGTTGTGAGATCGGGAACGGCGCTGCCCTTCTTATCGTGCACGGTCAGTTCGACTGTGACCTCCATGGGATTGGCAACGGCGGCTCCGGACCCAGCCGTGCCTGCGGGAACCGAAGTGGTCTGCGAGTAAGTAGAAATAGAAAACAGGAATGGCACTAATGCGAGAGCGAGCCGCCCCGAAAACTGCGGCCGCACCGCGATCACATGCGGCATGGCATAACCTCCTTAGATATTATATTCCTTCGGCGCGTCGAGCGGCGGAGCAATGGCTCTAAAGGGCTATCGGAATACCCTTGACTTCCCGCACCCGTGCCACCACCATGGCATTATCGACCAAGCTGTTTTGTCTGAAAGTGGACGGAACGCGGTAATCGCGGGAACTGGCAGTTTCTGCATGCATCTTCAAGCCGGATTCGCCGGGCGGATGAGCCCGGGGGCGGAGTTTCCGTTCGGCACCTTTCCTTTCCCGCGTTCTGGAGCCCGCCAGGCGCTCCGCCGGCGGCATCCGCATCATTCGCGTGGATGCCGCGCCGGTTGTACGGGGAGATACACAAGAGTGAAGCGTGGCTCACTTAGCTACATTAGTTATGATATACGTCCGATCGCCGGTGTCGCGTGCACTAATAGATGCACTAATACATCCCGCCGCTGTAACTAACTATCAATAACATCGGCTCCATCGAGATGCATACAGGATAAGACCCATACGCCGGAGCCCCTTCGCCAAGTTATCCTTCCCAACCGCCTTACTACTTCGCGGCGACGGTATAGCGGATTGTCTCGGTCGACGATTCGCTTCCCTGGGAGAGTGTGAATCGCATTTCGTGCTGGCCGGGGCGCCCTGCCGCCTCGATGAGAACCGGAATAGCGCCGGATGCGTCGGGGAGCGGCAGCGCCGCGGTCTGATTGGCCACCACTTGACCGTTCAACAGTAGCTGCGCGCGCAATACCGGCTTCGACACGCTGCCGCGATCCGGGTACGCCACAAAGTAAAGGTACTGCTGCCCGCCCGGCGCCACATCGGTAAACAACGCCGGGTAGATGCGCTTGCCCTGGTAGGCCAGCGGGTCGGCGGCCGCATCGGGGCCTGGCGCGGCTTCCATCCGGCGCACCAGCGCGACGCTGCTCAACCCGGCCCCGCTGCGCGCGACGCAGTCCATGGCGAATTTCGCCGTGCTGGTCCTGCCCGATATCCAATCCACCGCCGCTGTCTCCACCGTGTAGTGACCGGGGGGTAGGGTGAGCGCCCGCGCGAATAGAATTCTTCCCGTGCGCGTGGAATCGGCATCCGCCTTGGGCACTTCCATCGGCGAGTCCGAATTCAGCTGCTCCACGATCTGCCCCGTCGCGTCCTTCACCAGCGCCAGCAGCGAGGCGTGCCATCGGCGATGCCCGGAGTTCTGGTCGTCGTTCGAAGCCAGGCTGGAGACGGGAATATCGAATGCGATCTCGAATTCCGGTGCGCCTTCTGGCGAGCGGTAGCGGAGGGCCTGCGCGCGATAGTCGAAATCGTGCGGCGGCGGCGTCGTATTCAATGCTCGCAGTCCGGCGATTTCCTGCATGGCCGCGGCCTCGCCCCCGGCCGGCGCCGCTGCGGCAAAGTAGCCGTTCCGCGCCTCCACCGACAAGTTCTTGCGGGCCAGTTTCACTTCGATGCGATGATAGCGGCCGTCGTCGATATCCGATGCCGGGTGGTACGTCAGTTGGTAGTGCGTCTGGACATCGTCCATCACCCGCTCGATCATGTGCTTGCTCCAATCGGTGATGAGAAAACCGCCGGTACTCTCCACCAGATCCTCGAGCGAGGCGTGCGTATTGGCTGTGATGGCGGCGTACTGGATCAGATCGGCCTCCTGCGCGCGGTCCATCGTGGCTCCCGCCGGGTCGATCAGGGGAGCCGCCGCGCCCTGCTGCTGGCTGAGCCCCCGCACACGACGCATCGTAGCGAGGGCGGGAGCGCTCGGCGACCGCACCGTCGGACCGGTTACTTCGACGGCGTAGAACACAATGCTCGCCTGATTGGCTATCTTCAGCGTGTCCTGCCAGTAATCCAGCTCGCTGGCGGGCCTGGTAATGCCGGGACTCAGCAGCAGCACCGTTTTGCGGAATGGCAGCGGCTTGAGCTGTTCCACCAGCCAGCGGAGTGCGTGCAATTCGCGCGTAGCGACGACTCGTTGATAGGCCATACTCCGCCTTCCCAACGGGTTCTGGGCGGCTTCAGCCGGCTCGCCGGTGGCCATCGAGGCGTCCATCGTCGAGGCTAGCCCGGCGTCGTCGACACTAAAGCTGGATGGCGCCGCCGCTGTGCTGCTGCTGCCGCCCGCCTGTGGAGGAGTGGCGGCAGCCGGCAGGGTCATGGTGAGTTCCCCCTGCAAGCCCATAGCGGTGAATAGTTGCTGCGACGAATCGAGCGTGGAGACCTGGCCAGTCGCCGCCAGATGGATCGCCGAGACCAGCGTGGCGCGGTCCCCGCTGAACGGCGCCATCGGCTTCACTCCGCGATCGCTCAGGCTGAACACGCCAATCAGCGTATTCGGCTTCAGCTCGTCGTTGAGAAACTCGAGCGCCGCCTGGAAAGCCGCCTGTCTGGTGTCCGGGCTCAAATCCTGGAACACCAGGCAGACCAGATTAACCGTGTGCAGCGATAGCATCCCGCCTGGCGCGGCAGGCATCGTGGGTTTCCCGCTTGCCGCAGCCGGCGCCTGCGCGGGCACCGTCTCCTCGTGGCGGACCTCTTTTCCGTCGACCAGCCGCAGGCTTCGGAGCTCCTGCCGCACTCCGTCTTCGTAAAGGGTTATCTCGCTGGGGTCGAGCTTGCGCACCAGTTTGCCATGCTGGTCGTGCACCACCATGTCGACCACCACCTCCCGGGTCGTGGCCCGGATCGGCGGGGCTTCCTGAGCCGCGGCGCCCGCGGCGACACAGGCACACACCAACGCGGCGCGCAAACTGGGCTTCATCCGATCTCCTCTCCAGCCGGACGACTGACAGGGCTCGCTGTCTTCAATAATACCAATCGTGGCAGCGGCGGAACCGGCTGTCCCCTCGGCAGCGCTTTACTTCGCCGGTTCCTTCACCTTCAGTATCCGGTCGCCCTCGACGTCCCGCAAGACTTGCACGATGCGCGACGGCCACACGATCTCGATCGACTCGGCCCGGGCATCCGGCCCCAGCCCGAAATGCACCGGACCGTAGCTCGACGACGCATAGCCAACGGCGCTTGTCATGTGGTTGTACTGCGCGCCCACGCTCTTGCTCACCACCTTGATTCGCGCGCCCATGCCGTCGTGGTTGCTGCGGGTTCCTTCCAGTGCGATATCCAGCCAGTGCCCCGCGTTCGGGCTCCGGTTCATCCAGATCTCGGCCGGCCGCGCCAGCGCCGAAACAACCACGTCGATTCGCCCGTCGCCATCCAGATCGCCAAACGCGCAGCCGCGGTGCCGTGCCTCCGGCGTGGCGTCGAGGCCGGCCGCTTCGGTCAGCGCCTCCCATTTCCCGCTGGCGCCCAGGTTATGAAACACCGTGTTGTGCTGGTCCACACCCTGGCCCGGCTGCGGCAGGCTCCCAACGTGCCCGCGGGTGACAAACAGGTCCTTCCAACCGTCGTTATCGAAATCCACGATGCCGGGACCGAAGCCGGCCATGTGCAGAGTCAGGCCGCGCATTCCACTGGCCGCAGTCGCCTCCCGGAACGAGCCGTCGCGCGCGTTTAGGTACAACGGAAACGTCTGATTGTTCAATGCGACCAACGCGATGTCCGGGTATCCGTCGTTGTTCACGTCGCGAAAATCCACCCCCATGCCGGAAATGAAATTGCCATCCTCCGGCAGCGCTACGCCGGCCGTCATGGCCACTTCCTCGAACTTGTCGCCGAGGTTGTGGAAGAGCGAATTGTAGTATCCGTCGTTGGTGACAAAAATGTCGGGACGTCCGTCCAGGTCGTAGTCGGCCATGCCGCCACCCATGCCCTTGCCGACGTGTTGCCGGATTCCCCACTCCACCGAGACATCCCGAAACGTGCCGTCGCCGTTATTCAGAAACAGCGAATTCGGCTGCCCTTTGTAATACCGCGGATGACAGTAGTCGGCGGTCCCCTGAAACCCGCACAACGGCTGGTCGCTATACTGCCATTGCAGATAATTAACCACGAACAGATCCAGCAGCCCGTCGTTGTTGACGTCCACCCAAACCGCCCCTACCGACCATAGCGGCCCGTATTCCGGATCGTTAGTGTGGCTCAGCCCGGCCTTCACCGTGACGTCGGTAAACGTGCCGTCCCGGTTGTTGTGATACAGAGTATTGCGGTAAACGCCGCCCACGAAGATGTCGGGGTACCCGTCGTTATCGTAGTCGCCAATCGCCACGCCGATGTCGTACCCGGAGCCGGCCAATCCAGCGGCGTCGGTGACATCGGTGAACTTCCCGTTGCCATCGTTGCGGAACAGGCGGTTGCGGTACTTCGGGTCGTCCTTGCGCAGAGTGGCGACGTTGGCACCATTGGTGAAGAAGATGTCGGGCCGGCCGTCGCGATTGTAATCGAAGACCGCGACTCCGCCCGCCATCGTCTCCGGCGCGTTCCGGGCGGACGTCTCGTTGCTTTCGAGCTGAAATGGAATGGGCTGGTAAACGAACCGGATCGGGGGCGTTGGAGCCGGGGATGAAAACACGACTAGCGCGGCCACGAGCGGCGCCAGCACAACGGCACAAATGCCGCTACACTTGGTCACAAACATGATTAGACCATAAAAAGAGGGGTGGCTTGCGCCACCCCTCTGCTGTCCGATTCCCGGTACTTTGGGAACGAATCTAGAAGTAAAACTTCACTGCGAATTCGACCAGCCGGTTGCCCACGGTGTGCAGCGGGCTGCCAGTGGTCTGAGTGTTGGTATTGGTCTGCGACAGCGTGCCGGCCGGGGTCCCGAAGTTGAGCTGGAGGTCGCCGTTGTTGGCAACGGTGAACGCCCCGTTCGGGTGGTTCAGGAAGTTGTATGCCTGAAGCCGGAATTGGATCTTCTTGGATTCCGTCAACTGGAACGTCTTGAACAACGACATGTCGCTGTTGATCACCGACGGCCCGTGAATGAAGGGCCACATTTGTGTGCCCTCGGTTCCGGGAGCCGGAGGAGCGAAGCAGGATGGGTTGAAGTACTGACCCGAGGAAAGCCCCTTGCGCGGGTCGCAAGTCAGGTTCGGCATCAGTGTAAGAGCGTTGGTACCGAGATAGATCTCGTTGCTCACGCTGCCGGGCCACTGAACGTTGAAGCCGGATGCGTTCGCTTCCAGAGGCGTACCGCTCTGAATGCCGGTCCAGCCGGACAGTGTCCATCCGTCGATGAACTGCGCGCCAACCCGGTTGTGGGTCAGCTTCGGCAGGTCAAGACTATAGGAAAGGTTAAAGATCTGGGTGTGATCGTAGGCTTCCGGACCATAGTTGGCGTTGAGGTTGAGTCCGTTAACCGCTCCGGCATTATCCGCGCCGTTGCTGGAGACGCCATCGAGGGTTCCCAGAACTTTGCCGAATACATAGTTGGCCACCACGACTACCGGCTTCACGCTCCTGGTCCAGGTCGCCTGAACCGAGTTGTAGTTGGAGTAGCTGCCGTGACCCATGATGTCCATGTTCTGGTACGACTGATAGGGGAAGTAATCGTTAAGGTTCGGATTGTTGCAACTGACGGCCTGTACGCAGGGAATCACGCCAGTGATTGGATCGGGCTTAAAGAGCGTTCCAATCGGTTGGACCTGGGCATTGTTCATGCCAGATCCGGGGCCGTTGCTGGTGCCAATCACCATATCTCTGGTCGCGCTGCCCACATAAGAGAACTCGCCAACCGACCGGAACGGAAGAGCCAGGGATACGGTCAGGTTGTAAGTCCACGTGTATGGCATTTTGCTGTCGTTCATGTCGTCGGGGCTGATCGTGCTGCCATTCAGCGGACCACCGGCGGCAGGAACGTTCGGGTAGTTGTTGATCTGGGCGAAAGACGTCAATGCGGTCGGCGTTCCAAAGGTGAACTGACCGCTCGAGTTCGGATCGCTGTCGTCGATGGCGCCCTGCGTGAAGTAGAACTTAGCAGCGCCACCGCGGAGGACCGTCTTCGCGTTGCCGAACAGGTCATAAGCCGCGCTGAAGCGGGGCTCGTAATAGATCAGCGGCGAAACCCAGCCCGATAGCGGGATGGAAGAGTCGATCGAGTGCCAGACTACCCCGTTGTTGGGCGTGCTGGTGGCCGTGGTGCTGTACTTGGCCGGATCCCATACGATAACGCCGTTGCCCTGCGGGTTATACCACTGTCCCACATGGTCGAAACGGACGCCGTAGTTGATGGTCAACCGGCGGCTGGCTTTCCAGGAATCCTGCGCGTAGAAAGACACCTGCGTGTTCTGGAACGGCGGGACCAGGATGTTGTTGGTCTGGCTGTATCCTTGCGCGTGGCCGATCAGCAGGTCGGCAATGTCGTTGTTGGTAGAGGTGCCACCGTAAGTATCGACGTCGAATGTGCCCTCAAAACCGGTGGTGCCCTGCTTGTTACCCCATACGCCCCAATAGAATCCGAACTTCAGGGTGTGCGTGCCCCAAATCTTGCTGAGGTTATCGGCGACGGAGGGGTCATACTTGTGGGCGCCAAAGTCGCCGCTGAAAGCGGGCCCGCCAAAGGTTGCCTGCGGATAGAAATCCGGCACACCTTGCGACCAGCTCAACAGGTCGGCCATTTGCGTTTCTTTCGCGCCGAACAGGCCTTGGTAGGTCATGCCTAGGCTGCTGGGGTTGATCGCGGCCGGGGTCTCGGGCGTCAGCGTGTTCAGGTAGCTCGCATAAGCGCCAACGAACTCGTTGACGAGCGTGGGGCTAAACACGTGCGTAAAGTTTACCGCGAGGACCTTGGACGGTGTATGGGCGTCCATGGGGGTCGGATAGGGAAGAGCCGAACTGGGCGACCACCAGGTGGCGATCGGGTGATGATCGAATTCCTTCTGGTAGGTGTAGGTCACGCTCAACTTGGTGTTGTCGTTGAATGCGTAGTCGACCTTCTCGCTCTCCTCCCAACGATTCTGCGGCAGGGTGTTGTTGAACGTGTAGTTGTAACCACCGCTGTTGGGCGTCTCGGCGGCGGGCATCAACTTCAGGTATGCGACGCCGTTGGGGTCGAACAGGCTCTGCGGAATCTGGCCACCGGGGAAGCTCAGGCTCGGGCAACCGCCGGATGTCGCGTTCGCGCAGGGAATATTGTAGGCAGCGCCCCAACCGCCGCCCTGGGGAAGGCTGGCGAGATATGCGGGCGAGAAGTTGCCGGCCTTCTCCTGGGCCGTCGGAACGACGTACTGGAGAAGAGAACCGGCCGGCTGCTGATTCATATACTCATAACCGAACCAGAAGAACAGCTTGTCGCGGTTCTTATTGAAGTGTCCGGGAATGAAGATCGGGCCGCCGATGTTGCCGCCGGGATAATAGTAGTGGGAAACCGTGATCGGGTTGCCGATACTCTTCTGGAACGAATCCTCGGCGTTGAATACGGAATTGCGGGCCATCAGGTAACCTTCACCGTGGAACCCCTTGCCGCCGCTCTTGCTGAACGCCTGGAATACGATCGGGCCTCTAGCAAACTCGGCACCGTAACTGGACGTGAGCAACTTCACCTCGGAAACCATCTCCGGGTTGATGTTGGCGATCTGCGTTCCCGCGTTGTTGTCCACGAGGCTTGCGCCGTCCAACATATAAGCCATACTGCCGTTGGGGATCAGGCCGTTGGCCGAATAAGCGCCCGCCGGGCCCGTGTTGCTGCCCGTGACGTGATCGGCACCGTTGAAGGACGTGTTGCCGGACAGGCCGTTATTGGTGCCCATGCCAGGCATGATTTTGATCAATTCGCCGGCATCGCGGCCAGACAGCGTGAACTCGTCCACCATGGTCTGGTTCAGCGTGGTGGAAACCGCGCCGGAATCGACTGGCGCAGCGGCGGCGCCTTCCGAAATCACCTCAACTTCGGTCTTGGTCGTTCCGACCTTGAGCACGATGTTGGGCACAGTGCGCGAGTCGCCCTGTGAGATGACGATTCCATCTTCCTGCCAGGCGGCAAAGCCCGCCGCACTGATCTTGAGGGTATATTTGCCAGGAGGAACGGCCACAATGGCGAAAAAGCCATCGCCATTGGTTTTGGCCACACGAGCGTCCCCACTGGCAGCGTTCTTGAGTTCAACCGCGGCGCCAGGAACAGTTGCCCCGGTCGAATCCGTTGCCGTGCCGCTCAACGATCCCGTGAGCTGCTGGGCGAAGAGACTGCTGCTAAAAAGTAGAATCAACGTGGCGAGAAACACGTTGACAAGGAAAACCCGCATAACGCCGGACTTTAGGCCCGACGAGACGGACGTTGTCGAATGTCTGTACATGCTATCTCCGGACTATTGAGATACGTTCCACGTGGAACGCGA
Organism: uncultured Solibacteraceae bacterium; assembly: GCA_964520085.1. Classification (GTDB taxonomy): domain Bacteria; phylum Acidobacteriota; class Terriglobia; order Bryobacterales; family Bryobacteraceae; genus Bog-375. The sequence continues at coordinate 21,998 of CAZFOP010000005.1, forward strand.
AGAGGCGTACGAGCTCTGCATTCGCCTGCCGGAAGGCAGGTTGCATCCGTAATCGGCCGAAGTCCCCCAGAAGCCATGACTTCAGCGCCGAGACTACCCGGAAAGCTCAACAAAAGCGATTTACCCCTTGGGGTAGAGGATAGTCCTAGGCGCTAGTAGATTCAAGTGGGTTCGCAGGTGACTAGGGGATAATCGAGTCCGAATCTAGGTTACAAGCCGTTGCGCCACAGTGTAGTATGGTATATCATAGAACAAAACGATGATGGTTCAGGGCTGGTTACAAGGGTTCGCCGGGGCGTTTCGGAGTGTGTGGCCAATAGGCCCGGTGAGCTGAACAGCGCTTGGAAATCCGGTCTGGCGCCTCAAGGGCCGGGCCCAGTTGTGATAGCATTCCATTGGCAACTCGACGGTGGGAACATCTCCAGAGAATCGGCGTGCGGCAGAACGGGAGGAGCTGGAGTACGTTCTGTCGTCTGGTGTCGTGGACCCGGAATCCAACCCCGGCAAGCTTCTTCGTTACCTGTGCGAGAAGTACTTCGGGGGCGGCGATGCCGATCTAAAGGAGCGGAACATCGCGATGGATGTGTTCCATCGCCCGGCCAGCTTTGACAAGCGTTCGGATTCGATCGTTCGCGTGGAAGCGCATCGCCTGAGAAAGAGGATGGCGGGATTCTACGCCGGGCCCGGGCGCGATCGGCCATTGCGGATCGTAATCCCTGTCGGGCAGTACGCGCCGGTACTTGAAACGAACGCTCCGCCACATGCCGGTGCGGGTTCCGAAACAGCGCACGCACATGACCTTGTGGACGAGGAGGATTTACCCCTCGTTACGGAACCGGCTGCCACTGCCGTTTTGGCGCGGTTCGTCAAGCGGCCGTGGTTTTGGCCGTGGGGGGTGGCCGCCGCCATTGTCGTCGCCGGCTTGGCGATCGCATGGTCCATCCATTCCCGCGCTGCGGTGCGCGGCCAGACGGTGGCTTCGGATGGCCGCTCCAGTCCCGATTCGATGTCGGCCGTCGCTGATGGGAGCGAGGTCCGGATCCTGGCGGGATACACAAAAGAGCGGTACTTGAGCCGTCGCGGCAATGAATGGCTCGGCGACCGGTTTTACCACGGTGGCAACCCGTACGACGACGGACTCGCCTCGATCGCGCGCGCCTATGATCCGGTATTGTTCGAGAGCCGCCGGGACGGGCTCGACTTCAGCTACGATATTCCCGCGAAACCCGGCAAATATGAGCTGCGGCTTTACTTCAGAGAGTTTCGTTTCGGAACCAAGCTGAACCCCGGCGGTGAGAACAGCCGCATGATGGATGTTTTACTAAACGGCGCCACGGTTCTCCATGAATTCGACATTTATTCGGAAGCAGGCGGCAGCGACGTTGGCCACATCCGGGCATTCCGGGATGTCTCTCCCGCCAGCGACGGCATGGTGCACATCCGCTTTGTGGCGTTGAACGACCGCGCGCTAGTCAACGCAATCGAGTTGACCCCGCAGCCGCCCTCCGGAATCCGGCACATTCGGATGGTGGCGCGCCTCTCGCCTTTCGTCGATAAGAAGGGCGCGGAATGGCAACCGGACGATTACGTACTGGGCGGGCAACTGATCGTTCGAAACGAAGTCGCTGCCGGCGCCACCGATCCTGAATTGTACGAGGGTGAGCGCTTCGGGAATTTCAACTATGCCATCCCGGTTCCGGCTGGAAAGTACCAAGTCACCATGTATTTTCGCGAAGGGTACTTCAAACAGCCGGGCGCGCGTGTCTTTAACGTTTTAACCGATGGCAGAATGCTTCTGCAAGATTTCGACATCTTGCGCGAAACCGGCGGCCAATTGCGCCCCATCACTCGCACTTTCCACGACCTGGAACCGAACGCCCAGGGGGCGATTAACCTGTGGTTCGCCCCTGTGAAGAACTACGCGCTGGTCGACGCCATCGAAGTTTCCAGCGAGTAGCTGATCGCGCGAAAAACCCCTGTGGAGCACAGGTCCGCGCCGTGTAACCGCAATCCGCTGGAATCGCGAACTTGTCGGTAATCTTTTTAGTTTAAGCGATGTAACGCTACTGGTATTCAGCCCCATTGATCTGTAACATTTGTTAACGAATGGGCCGCTCCGGCGGGCGAACCATCTGTTCCCTTGACCGCGCGAACCCCGTAAGCCAGTCTCCCACCGCACGCCCCCCTCACTGCCAGGGCTCAGTCCCAGTCCCTACCCGTTTCGCAACAATTGCCATGTGCTAGACTCCGATGCATGAAATTCCGAACGGCCTTGTGCGCGTTCGCCGTGGTTGCACTGACACTGGTAGGAGCGGAGAGTGTGGCACCGATCCGCTTCGAGGAAATCGCCGAGCGCGCCGGGATTCGCTTTGCGATCGACAATTCCGCCACCGGGCACAAGTACCAACCGGAAGCGATGGTCGCCGGCGTCGCTATCTTCGACTACGACGGCGACGGGTATCCCGACCTCTATTTCGTAAATGGCGGGGGCATGCCTTCGCTGCGCCGCGACGGCCCACAGTTCAAGAATCGGCTGTTTCATAACAACGGGAACATGACGTTCACCGATGTCACGGACCGCGCGGGCGTGGCCGGCGAAGGCTATGGCATGGGCGTCGCCATCGGCGACTACGATAACGACGGGAAGCCTGACATCTTCCTGGCTAGCCTCACCGGCAATCAGTTGTTTCACAACAACGGCGACGGCACTTTCACCGACGTCACCGCGAAGGCCGGCGTGGGTGGTGGCACTTACGACGGCAAGAAGATGTGGTCGGTCTCGGCGGCCTGGGTGGATTACAACAACGACGGTCTGCTGGATTTGTTTGTCTCCAATTACTGCGTGTGGGAACCGGGCGGAGACCCGGACTGCCGGATGAACGGCCAGCGCTTCTATTGCAGCCCGCGCTACTACAAGCCGCTGCCGAACACCCTGTACCGCAATAACGGCGATGGCACATTCACCGACGTTTCGGTGGAAACCGGCATTGCGAAGCACTTGGGCCGCGGCATGGGAGTGGCAGTCGCCGATTACGATGGCGATGGTTTTCCGGATATCTTTGTCGCCAACGACGCCTCACCCAACCAACTGTTTCACAACATCGGCGGGAAGCGATTCGAGGAGGTCGCCGGAGAAGCGATGATCGCCTACGCCGAGGATGGCAGGCTCATCTCGGGCATGGGCGCGGACTTCCGCGATCTGTTCAACACCGGCCATCCGGCAATTTGGGAGACCGCTTTGGAGAACCAGACCTTTCCGCTATTCGTCAATTCCGCGCGCGGGTTTTTCGACGATCGCACGGCGCAGGCCGGTCTGGCCGCAACCGGTGAAATGGCCGGGTGGTCCAACGCCATTGTGGACCTGGACAATGACGGCTGGAAGGATCTTATCGTGGCACGCTCCAATGTGATGGATAACATCGCCGCATTCGCGCACCGCGCCTATGAGGAGCCCAATGCGATATTCCGCAACCTAAGCAACGGCCGATTCCAGAACGTGAGCGCGACCGCTGGCGCGGACTTCCAGCTTCCCGCCGTGCATCGCGGGCTCGCCGTGGGCGATCTCGATAACGACGGCCGCATGGATGTTGTGGTTTCGGTCCTCAACGGGCAGGCCAAGGTGTTTCACAACGTCACCCAAAATGGCAATCACTGGCTGCTGTTGCAACTCACCGGAACCAGGAGCAACCGCATGGCGATCGGCGCCCGCATCAAGCTGACGGCCGGCGACGGAGCGGTCCAATACAATCACGTCACCACCAGCACGGGGTATGCCTCTTCAAGCGACCCGCGCGTGCATTTCGGGCTGGGCCATTCCGATTCCGCGCGCGAGATCGAGATCCTGTGGCCGAGCGGCATCAAACAGACCCTCCGCAACGTGCCCGCCGACCGGGTGGTGCCAATCGTCGAGCCGCGGCAGTAGCCGCTCACTGCCGTCGTGGCGCCGGCTGTCCAGCCGGCTGTGTCGAGAGTCATCGCGACATTTCCCGATGCGCGCCGCTCTCGATGCCCGGCCCTCTTCCGTGGCCCGGAATAGCGCGACCGTGAGGGAATGGCATTCCGGGACTTGCACCCCGCCAGTCTTACGGCTTGGGTTGGGCGGACAATTCCACCGGCTCCTGCTGTGCGTGCAGGCGATCCCACTCGGCATTTTCCTTGCGCGCATCGGCGTCCCGTCCGGCGCGGCGATAGGCCTGCGCCAGATAGAAGTGAGTCCGCGCGGCCTGTGGCGCCATCTTCTCGCCCTTCTCCAGCGCGGCGATGGCGTCGGAGGTTCGCCCCGCGTCGAGCAGCGCCCGGCCCAGAGTCACTTGACACAGCGCATCGGATGGATCGAGTTTCGCCGCTTCCCCGGCCAGTTGCACGGCGGAGGCCGCGTCGCCATCCTTGCTGAGCAGGAGGGCGAGTTGCACGCGGGCGAGCACGTGCGAAGGCGCGATCCGCAGTTCTTTGCGAAACTCCTGCTCGGCCGCGGCGGGGTCGTGGTCGATCAGGAAGACGCCTTTCATGTAATGCACCCCAGGCTCTTCGGGAAACTGCGACGCGAGCTGATCGAACAGCGGCGCGGATTCCTCCGGACGCTCCGCCAGATATGCCCACGCCGCGCGGCCCGCCAGGTCCACCAGGGCTTTCCGCCCAGGCGGCAGCGTGGCAGGCAGGAAGTGCAGGTTCAGTACACTCAATCCCAAAGCCTCGACCGCTTCGGCGGATTCGACGCCGTGGCTCGCCAGCGGGCGTAGCTGTTCGAGTGCCCTCGGAAAGTCGGCGGACCGCAGATAGATTAGGGCGCCGCGATAACGCACTTGCGCGATGAAGGCCGGCTGATCGGCCAGGCCGATCGACTCGCCCTTCAGAATATCGGCCAGCGCCGGCCCATACTCGCCGAGCTCGTATTCGGCCATGCCGAGAAACCCGAGTGGCGTGCCTCTGCCGGGCGCCAGCGCCGCGCACCTGCGCAGCGCATCGCGCGCCTCACGGAAGCGCTTCAGTTGATACAATGCGGCTCCCCGGTTCATCCAGCCTTCGGCCCATCCCGGACGCAGCGCCAGCGCCTGTTCGTACAGCACGGCCGCCTCCGCTGGACGCGTATCCAGAGCCTCCGCCGCGCGCCGCGCCAGATCGTCGAAACTCGCGTTCTGGGCAGCCGGCGCAGCGGCCGCCAGGATCGACCACACCGCGGCCATCCCCCACACTTTCGACTGTTTCCATACACGAGCCATTGAGCAAATTGTACAGCAGGGTGGGGAATCCTTTAGGTTGCCCGTCTGTTTGACGCCAACACCGGACAACCCCGTGCTGGCCGATCAGAAAGGCACCCGCCGCTTCCTGACAGAACTGAAGTGCGCCCCATTCCCATGTCGTGCGCCGTTGTCTCATACCCCGTCGCAGCGCCGCGGTTGCACGCCCCGAAGCCAGCGGGCTATACTCAACCGTAGCGTCATTCGTAAAGGGGCTCGCAGCAGTGAAATCCCAATATCTCTTTGCCATTCTGCTGGGGTCGACGACCGTCCTTACCTGGGTTGTGGGCGAAAAGGCCCTGGCGCGCGATGCAGCCAACGGCCCTCAGCCCGCCGCGATTACTATCGATTACCCGCCAGCTTCCGCAATTCTACCTCCCGAGTTTCCTCCCATCGCGTTCCGCTGGCGCGACGCCGCGAATGGCGTGGCGGTCTGGCGCATCGCGGTCGCATTCGCCGACGGCTCACCTGAAGTGGAAGTGAAGACCGAGGGCGGCCGGATGCTACTCGGCGAGATCGACCGGCGTTGTATTGCCGAGCTAAACGAACTTCCCACCCTGACGCCCGAGGAAGCGGACGGCCGCACCTGGGTTCCCGACGAACGGGTCTGGGCGGAGATCAAGAAGCACTCGACGGGACGCGCGGCCACCGTCACGATTACCGGATACGAGGATCGGGCCGCCACGCACCCGGTCTCCACGGGCCAGTCCGTGTTTGTGACTTCCGAAGACCCGGTGGGCGCGCCGATTTTCTATCGCGACGTGCCGCTCATCCCCGCCAACAACAACGGCCAGCTCGGCATTCTTCCGAAGGATGCCATCGCCCTGATCAAGTGGCGCCTGCGAGACGTGGCCCAGCGCAACAGCCGGACCCTGATGGAGGGCCTGCCTACCTGCGCGAATTGCCATTCCTTTTCGGCCGATGGCAAGACCCTGGGCATTGACGTGGACGGCCCCATGAACGACAAGTCGCTCTACGCGGTGGTTCCCATCAAGAGCGACACCTTAATCAATACCCGCGATGTGTTCCGCTGGAACACGACGGCCGACCAGCCGGGCGGCCGCAAGATGCGCGCCGCGTTCATGTCCCAGGTCTCGCCGGATAGCCGGTACGTGCTGACCACGGTCGATGAGCGCGACCCGATGCACCTGAACATCGCTTACGGTCTGCAGGAGAAATACTATTACGCGGTCTACCGCGATTACCGCTTCGGCCAAGTGTTCTTCCCCACTCACGGCGTGCTGGCGTGGCGCGATGTGGCCACGGGCCGCACCCAACCGCTGCCCGGAGCCGACGATCCGCGATACGTGCAGACCGATGGCGTCTGGTCGCGCGACGGCAAGTGGATTGTCTTCGCCCGCGCCGAAGCGGTGACCGCATTTCCGCCCGGCGCTCCGCCGGCTCTGTTCGCCAACGATCCGCAGGAAACCCAGATTCAATACAGCCTCTACCGGATGCCCTTCAACGAGGGGCGCGGCGGTCAACCGGAACCGATCGCCGGAGCTTCCAATAACGGCATGAGCAACAACTTCCCGAAGATCACGCCCGACCGCCGCTGGATTGTCTTCGTGAAGTGCCACAATGGCCAGTTGATGCGGCCCGACAGCCGGCTTTACATCGTTCCCTTCGAGGGCGGCGAAGCCCGGTTGATGAAGTGCAACACGCGGCTGATGAACTCCTGGCACAGCTTTTCGCCCAACGGCCGGTGGATGGTGTTCGCTTCCAAGGCGCGCTCCCCGTACACGCAGTTGTACCTGACGCACCTGGACCGGGACGGCAACGACAGCCCGCCCATTCTTATCGAAAACACACAGGCGGCCAACCGCGCGGCGAATATTCCGGAGTTCGTCAATGTCGCGCCGGATGGGTTTGCGAAGCTGGAGATTCCCGCTACGGATTTCTACCGGATCTTCGACGTTGCCAGCGACCTGATGAGCAAAGGGAAGATTGCCGAAGCGTTGCCGGAGTGGCGCCACGCCGTCGAGTTGGATCCCGATGACGAGCGGGCGCGCGTGAATCTGGGTATCGCGATGGATCACGAGGGGCTTCTCAACGAGGCCGTCGAGCAGTTTCAAAAGGCGATCGAACTGGCGCCCGAACACGCCGAGGCTTATGACAACCTGGCGCGGGATCTGTTGCTGCGCGGAAGTCTGGACGACGCCATCCACGCGTATTCGACGGGCCTGAACATCGAGCCCAATAACGCCGGCGCGCAGGCCAATCTCGGCACGGCCCTTTACCAGAAGGGCCGTCTGACGGAGGCGATCGAGCATTGCGAGCGAGCTCTCGCCATCGACAAATCCGTGCTGGATGCGCACAACACCCTGGGGCTCGCCTATTCCCGAATGGGGCGGCTGGAGGAAGCTATCACGCACTTGCAGACCGCGGTGGCCGACAATCCCAGCTCGGTGCAGTATCAATACAACCTGGGCCGTGTGCTGGCACAGGGGAGCAGATTTCAGGAAGCGATTCCGCACATGGAGCGGGCGGTTGCCTTGTCGAACTCGGGCGAGCCGGAGATTCTGAGCTTTCTGGCCGCGATGTACGCCGAAACGGGACGTCTGCCCGACGCCATCGACACTGCCACGCGAGCGCGCGACCTCGCCAATAGTACCGGCGCGCACGATCTGGCCGCGACTCTGGACGCGAGAATCGCACGCTACAAGGCCAGGGTATCCAATCCAGGTCAATGAGTGTCCCGGGCGTTAGGGCCCGTTGTGCAGCAGCCGGGCCAGCCGCTCAAAAGCTCTCGCGCGCAGTTGTCGTGGTTCCGGCCGAGTTCACCATCTGCACTGTGAACGCGCTCACGTTCGATGGCTGGCCGTTCACCGGGAAATACGCGGAAAGCGCGAACTGGCCGCCGTCGTCCGATGCGGCGAAGTAACTGCCGAAGGCAGCCGCACTGTCGTAGTTGATGGCCCCGGGCAGGATGACGTTCCCGCCGGAATCGTAGAAGGTGAACGTCAACATGCTGGCGCTGCGCGTGTTGTCGAACGCCGTAATGTCCACCGTCACCGCCGATGTCTGCCGCGTGCCCGTCGCCGCCACGATTCCGATTACCGCCGGCGAAATGACGATGCTCTGCTGGCTCACCTGGTTGCCGATCTGCGCCTCCACGACCAGTGTGCCGGCCGTGGTGCCGGTCTGAAACGCCACGCTGTGGCCGGTACCGAAACTCGCCATAGTATCGCCTTGGTTGAATGTGAACGGTGCGGTCTGTCCGCCGCTCGAGAATGCGATGCCCGGGTCCAGCTCGCCCGCTGTCTGCGCTTCGAAGGACAGCGTCACCGTGCCGGAGCCGGCGCTTTCAGCCGGCTCACTTAGATCCACGACGATGGTTCCCTGCTGCGCGCTTTGCACGGTGTCGAGCGTCACCATCGCCACCGGCGCCGGCAGCGGCGGAGACACCCCCGTGCCCGTTAGCGTGAACTGCTGGCTGCCGATCGACAACACCGCCGTCCGGGCGCCGGCCACCGTTGGACTGAACCGGATCGCGAAACTCACGCTCGCCTGCGGAGCCACCGACTCGCCGCTCGGCGACGGACCCGCCAGCGCGAAATCTCCCGCCGCCACACCGATCGGATCCACCGTCAGGCTGGAAGCGGTCCGATTCACCACCAGGAAATCCAGCTTCGCGTTCGATCCCACCTGCACGCTGTCGAAATCTATTGCTGTCGCACCCAGCACGTTGGTTCCGGAAGGCAGTTGCACTTCGTAGGTGAGAGCCGGCACCACACTCGCCGTCAGCAGCACCTGGGGAATGCCGGTGATGTCCAGCCAGGCGCTGTAGGAAGCGACTATTGCGCCTTGAAACGTAATCGTGAAGTTCACACTGGAGCCCGCCTTCACGCTCATCGGCGCCGCCGCGTCGATCGAAAACCCCTCGCCGTTTACCGACAGAAGCGCCACGGTCTGCGTGCTCTGGCTGGTATTGAGCAGACAGAACGTCTCCGGCTCCGCCTGGTTCGGGTACATCGAGCCAAAGCTGAACAGCGCGCCCACAGGCTGCCCCGCGATGCACGAGGTCTGATACAGGCTGAACTGCGCCTGCGCCGCCGGCGCGAGCAGGCTCAGCGCCAGGATCGCGCCGCGCCATCGCTTCATGGCTTGCTCACCGTGATGCTGGGGGTCCCGATCGAAAAGACCGGAGCGCTATCCGGCGACGTCGCCGACGACGACGAATGCGACAACGCCACCGCTCCGCCCGCCGCCCCGGCGCCCACCACCGCAGCAACGATCAGCCACTTCTTTCGAGGATGCCAGCCGCCCTTTGCCGTCGCCGCCGCGCCGCCCGTACCAGCCCCTGCAATGTACTGGAATGAGACCGTGCCTGCCCGCGCCTGTTCCTTCGAGGCCACGATGCGGATCTCGAACCGTCCTGGCACGCGGTTGTACTCAATCGAGCGCACCACGGCCCGGCCGCGCTCGTCCGTCGCCGCCACTTCGGTGCGCAACCCGTTGACGAAGCTTCCGCTCGGGCCCTGCTCCGGCAAGTGGAAGCTCACCGCTGCCCCTTCCACAGGGTGCCCCGTTTCGTCGGTCACCACCACCGCGATGGCGCGGGCATCGCGCGCCCCCGGAGTGTGTACCGCGCCTTCCCCGCCCGTCACCTGGATTTGCAGGATGGCCACCTGCGCCTTCGCCGTGAGAGAGAGAACGGCCGCCAGCGCCGCCAGCGTGAGAAGCCGCGAGAAGATCAACCCGGCGGCCGGCAAGGCCAGCGGGGGAGGCGCTTCCTCGTGCCAACCAAGCCGGGTCGGGCGGACCGCCCGGTTCCCGAACCGGTTCCGGACTGCGCATGCCAGCCCGCTTTTCGCGGGCGCCTCGCATTTGGTGCTCCATGCGGAGCCGCGATCGTCAGGGAGCGGTTCTTCAAAACCGCGGCAGCTTGCAGAAAGGAGAGTAGACACGTGCTTCACCCGTGTCTAAGTTGTGGTTCGATTAGCCGGCTTTTCTCAGCAGAATCACGGTGATGTTGTCGGGACCTCCCGCCGCTTTGGCGGCCTCGATCAACTGGCGGCAGATCTCGTCCAGTTGCGTGCCGTTCCGGCCCGCTTCGAGTACACGCTGCAACTCGTCCGGTTCCACCACCCCGTGCAGCCCGTCGCTGCAAATCAGTACCAGCGATCCGCTTTCGAGCTCCACCGAATAGCAGTTCACTGTCAGCGGCCCATTCGCTCCAATCGCCATCGTCAGCACGTGCCGCATCGGATGGCGGCGCAACGTCTGCTCGTCAAGACCCAGCGGCCGGCCCACTTCGTTCACCCAAGTCTGATCGTCGGTGATGGCGTGCAGCCCGCTCGTGTCCAGCGCATATGCGCGGCTGTCGCCCACGCTCGCGATGTCCAGCCCCTCGCCGGTCTCAAGCGCCGCCACCAGCGTGGTGCCCATCCCTTCCAGGCTGCTGTCGGAACGGCCCGCCGCCAGCACGCGCTGGTTGGCCTCTTCCACCGCGCGCAGCAGCGCCTGCGAATCGCGAAACACGGCCGACCGCACCATCTCGACTACGGTTTCCACCGCCAGCCGCGACGCGCACTCACCCGCCTTAGCCCCGCCCATTCCGTCGGCCAAAACATATAGGCCCAGGTCTGTTTCGACCTGGCAGTAGTCCTCGTTGTTCCCGCGGACGCAGCCAAGGTCCGTTATGGAGCACACTTCCAACATGGGCGACGCTCTCCCGGCCGATACCCCCGTGCCGCCTCGCTTTGGCGGACCCTGGGACGCCGATACCCGAACATTGTATCCAAACCCGGCGCCGCAGCGGTAAAATACCGGAAAGGGTGGCCAGCGAAGGTGAGGCAAGCTCTAGCCTGCCAACGCCCGCTTGCGGGCGCAGCTATTTTTCCCGGCCTTCGTGAAGCACCGGGATGGAACGTCCTTACGCAGCCCCGGGAACGGGGCGGAAGAAAGTCCTCCAGCGATACCAACGTGAGCTCAACTTTCATGTCGCACATCTCTCCCAACCCGTCCCGCCCGCGGATGCTCCTCGATCGCTTGCGCCTTACGCTCGAAATGATCAAGTTCGAGCATTCGATCTTCGCGCTCCCCTTCGCCCTCACCGGCGCCTTGCTTGCCTTCCGCCAACAAGGGTTCCACGTGCGCTCCGCCGCCGCCAAGCTGGCCTGGATCGTGGTGGCCATGGTGGCCGCGCGCTCCGCCGCGATGGCCTTCAACCGCCTGGTGGATGCCGATCTCGACGCCCGTAATCCGCGCACCCGCTCGCGCCATCTCCCCACCGGTATGCTCTCACGCGGGTTCGCCTGGGGATTCGTCGCAGTTTCGACCGCCGTCTTCCTGCTCGCAGCCGGAGGCCTCAATCCGCTCTGCCTCCACCTGGCGCCGCTCGCCCTGGCGGTTGTCTTTTGCTATTCCTTCACCAAGCGCTTCACTTCGTTCTCGCACCTGGTGCTCGGCTTCTCGCTCGGCATCGCTCCCGCCGCCGCCTGGATCGCCGTTGCCGGCTCGCTCGATCCGCGTATTCTCTGGCTCACCGCCGCCGTCACTAGCTGGACCGCCGGCTTCGACGTGATCTACGCCTGCCAGGATTACGAATTCGATTGCGCCGAGGCGCTCGGCAGCATTCCCCGCCTCCTCGGCATCTCCGGCGCGCTCTGGGCCTCCCGCTTCCTGCACGTGTCGATGATCGTCTGCCTGCTCGCGCTGGTGCACTCGCTCGCGCTGGGGCCTCTCGCTCTGGCCGGAGTCGGCGCCGTCGCCGCCCTGCTCATTTACGAGCACAGCCTTGTCCACGCGAACGACCTCTCGCGCGTCGACGCAGCCTTCTTCACCATGAATGGTTGGGTCAGCGTGTTATTCTTTATATTCTG
>CAZFOP010000006.1:0-25006 GCA_964520085.1 uncultured Solibacteraceae bacterium
CGCACACGCTCTGCGCGTGATAGACGATGTCGTTGGCGTATTCCTGCAGGGTGTAGTTGACGCTGGATTCGAAATCGGTCTGCGAGCCATCGTAATCGATGCCGAGGCCGCCGCCCACGTCGAGGTACTTGAGGCCGGCCCCGGCCCGGTACAAGTCCACGTACACGCGAACCGCTTCGTTCACGGCTCCCTTGATCTGGCGGATATTGGTGATCTGGCTGCCCAGGTGGAAGTGGAGCAGGTTGAGGCAATCGGCCATGCCGAAATCCTTCAACTCCTGCAAAGCGCGCACCGCCTCCGTGGCGGAGAGGCCGAACTTGGAGCGGTAGCCGCCCGACGATTTCCAGCGGCCGGAGCCGCGGCTGGCCAGCTTGACCCGCAGGCCGATTCTGGGCCGCACGCCGACCTTCGCGGCGTACTTCAGGATCAGGTGCAGCTCGGTATACTTTTCGACCACCGGGATGATCTGGCGGCCCACCTTCTGCGCCAGCATCGCCAGCTCGATGTACTCATCGTCCTTGAAACCGTTGCAGATGATGGGCGTGTCGTTATCCGCTAGCGCCATCACGGCGATCAATTCGGGTTTGGAACCTGCTTCCAGCCCGAAGCGGAAGGGCTTGCCGAACTCGATGACCTCCTCCACCACCTGCCGCTGCTGGTTGACCTTGATCGGATACACGCAGCAGTACTCGCCCTGGTAACGATGCTCGGCGATGGCGGTTTGAAAGGCCGCGTGCAACTCGCCGAGGCGATGTTTGAGGATGTCGGCGAAGCGGACCAGGATGGGCAGATCGATGCCGCGCAGCACCAGCGTGTCGATCAGCTCCTTGAGGTCGATCGAGCGTGCCGGATCCTTCTCCGGATGCACCAGCAGGTGGCCGTTTTCGCCGACCGAAAAGTAGCCCTTGCCCCAACTCGCTACGTCATAGAACTCGCTCGCGACCTGCGGCGTCCATCGTTCGGTGGGCTCAACCACGAGCGATCCCTTGCGGCCATTTCTTTCCAACTTGCTACACCTCTCCTCGAATCCCCAGTGTCCTTCGAAAACCGGCGGCGTGGCAAGAGAAAAGTGCATCAGGCCGCGAAATACCGTCGCAATGTTGCAGCGCGGTCACAGGGCGGCGCCCTGGGGGCACACGCCGCACGGGACACGCAACGGAGCCGCGACCGAAGGGAGCGGTTGGCACAGTCGATATGGAGCGAGACCTCAGAAGGAATATCGGGCCGAAATCTGGATCTGCCGCGAGGACGTAGTGGTGGCCGTGATCTGTCCCACGCCGCCCAACCGCGCGCCGGTGCTATCGAACAGCGAAGTTCCCGACGGCATCTGGAAGTTCGGATGATTGCCGACGTTGAACACTTCCCCGCGCAGCCGGAACGATTCCTTCTCGCGCTTCCAGAATGTCCGATCCACGGCCAGATTGACCATCACCAGCCCCGGCCCGCCCAGTACATTGCGTCCGAGATTGCCCAAAGTCCCGTTGGCCGGCAGCGAATAGGCCAGCGGATTGAAATACTCGGTCACCCGGCCCAGAATCAGCGGTTGCCCGAGAATGAGACTGGGCCGTTCGCCCGAAGTGGTCGTCGAGCCGCCTAAGTTCGCATTGTCGAAACCCACGATTGGGCTGAACGGATTGCCCGATTGCGCGAGCAAGGTTCCATCCAGTTGCCATCCGCCGAACACGAGATTCGCCGGGCGGGATTCGGTTCGCGGAAGGTCGTAGATGAAGTTGGTGGCGAAGGCGAACGGGCAATTGAAGTCCGACGGACCGCGGTTCTGGTGAATGTTGTATGCGGTGGGCACGGTCTCGTTGGCGTAGAAATCGCTCGTGGCGGCTATCGAATCGTCGTCGATGGATTTGCTCCAGGTGAATTTGCTCTGTACGCGAAGGCTCTTGAGAACCGCCGTCTGAAGTCCCGCGTTCATGCTGTGGTAGACCGAATCGAAAGAAGTCGTGTGTATGCTGATCGCCGAAAATGCGGGGTTTATCAGCGGGGTGTTGGCCGTAAAGTAAAGCTGCCCGTTGGGGAGAATCTGCGGTTGAGGAGGGTCGAGGTTATCGACCAGTCCCTCCAGATGGACGCCGCGCGAACCTGCGTAGCCAATCTGCCCGACGATGTTCCGCGCGAATTCATGTTCCACCACAAACTGGTCCTGCATCACGTAAGGCTGGTTCGGGCGGTAATCCAGGATGCCTACGCTGAGCTGTCCGGAGGCCTCGCTGATCGCGCTCAAAGCATCCGGAAACACTGGCTTGCTGATCGAATAACGTTGATAGAACGGAGGCAGGTACAATCCGCCCACGATCAATTCGCGGGCTCCCAGCAGATCGTAGAAAATGCCGCTGCCGAGACGCACCACTGTGCGCCCATTACCCTCGGGATCCCAGGCGAGTGACGCGCGCGGCGCGAAGTTATGCTTGGAAGGGTTCAGATAGACCGGGCCACCCTCGGTAATGCTCGTGTCCGTGAGAGGATCGGGAAGCGAGCCGACTCTGCCGTTGCGCTCCAAGGGCGTGGTAGCCATCTCGTACCGCAGGCCCACCCCGAAAGTAAGGTGGCGGCTGATGCGGACATCGTCCTGCACGTAGCCGGAAAACTCCTGCATGTGCCAATGCCGCAGCGTGCCGGAGCCCGGCCCCAGAACGCTGAGTTTCGAGGGCGTCGCGCTGAGAAAGTTCGTGAGCGAGGTGAACTGATAATAGCCGGCGCTATCCAGATTGCCGGTCTCATCGAGCAGAATGCGGTCGAAGCTGGCGCCGGCGGAGAGTTTGTGGGCGCCCGCGATCCGGGTGAGCGAATATGCGATCTGGCCGTCATCCAGGTTGAAGTAGATGGGCGTGGCACGGGCCGTGTTTCCGCCGAAACTGCTCAAGCCGGTGATCTGCATCGCACCCACGTTTTGGCCGGGAACGAAGGCGTCCGCGGCAAGGTCCGCCGCCGAGGAAACCTCGGTCCCGTTGCGGATCTGGCTGAAGGCGGCGTGGAATTCCTCGACCGTATTCGCCGACGGAACGAACTGGGCTTCGGCCTGCACCAGGTTGTCGTGCGAATCGCTCCGGTAGGTCCAGACATGGAATGGATCGCCGGTGGTGGAAGCCGAATCGTCGAAAGTGTAGTGCGTATTGAAGCGCCAGCGCTCGCTCCTGACGTAGTCGAGTTTTCCGGTGGCAAAGTCTTCGCGCGTGGAGGTGGGAACGGTTGTGCTGTAACTGCCGGTTCCATTGCCCAAGTCGGGACCGTTGGGCAAGGGATAAAAGGCCAGATAGGGCAAGATTTTGGGGGACACGGTCACTTGCTTCAAAACGCCGTTCACCGGCAGCAGGCCGCTGCGGGCCTGGGCATCCGGCGTGACGATGGTCTGTGTGTCGTTGGAAGCGATGCGAATGCCTTCGTAGTTGAGCAGGAAAAACAGCTTGTCCTTGAGAATCGGGCCGCCGAGCAGGCCGCCGAACTGGTTCCGATGAAACGGCGGCGTCGGCCCCGTGGCGGGATCGAAAAAGTTCTTGGCGTCGAGATCGCTGTTGCGGAGGTACTCATAAAGCGCGCCCCGGAATTCGTTGGTCCCCGATTTCGACACCGCAGTAAGGACGCCGCCATCGGTGCGCCCGTATTCGGCGCTGAACGGCGCGGTGACCAGATTCAGTTCGGCGATAGCCTCCAGACCGAGCAGATGACCGGCGGCGCTGGCCGGAGCGGAGCCGCTCGAATCGTCGATGTAAATCCCATCCAGGCGGAACGCATTCTCGCTGGGCCGGGAACCATTCACGGACATGTGGACGCCAAGACCCGTGTTGATGGTCGCGTTGGCGCTGGCCGGAGTTTCGACGCCAACCTGCTGCGAAGCCAGATCGAATATGTCGCGCCCGTTGAGCGGCAGGGCGGCAAGCTGCTGCTGGCTGATGGCATCGGCCCATGCGCCGGACTGCGTGTCCACCGGCTGCGTCTCGGCGGTCACTACGACCGTTTCTCTGGATGGGCCGAGTTTCAACTCGACGTCGGCGCGCAAGGTGCGGCCCGCCGCCAATTGCAAGCCGTCAACCCGCGAGACTTGAAACCCGGTGTGGGTGACATACAGAGAGTACGCGCCCACCGGCAGGTCCGCCACGATGTAGCGGCCAGCCCGGTCGCTACTCGCCAGGCGTTCCGCATTGGTCTTGGTTTCGACCAAGCGAATATCCGCATCGGCAACGGTTGTTCCGGAAGGATCGGTAACCGTTCCAGTGATGGAGCCATTGGTCTGAGCCTGCGCCCTCGGCGTGGCAGCCAGCGCACACAACAGCAGAGCGGTTCGGAGCGAGTAGCGGTGTTTCTTGATCATGAAGAGTGCCGTTCCATCTATTTCATCGCGTGAGCGGCTTCCAGGAATCGATTATCAACGAACGCAGCGGCATCCAAGTTGGCGAGGCACATATCGTGCGCAGCCATCCATTGGATGTACCGCCGCATGTCGTCCAAGTCGATGGTTCCGTCGGCTGAGAAAGTCGCGCGGCAACCCTGGCGTAGCAGCTTGGCATCCAGATTATTCTTCGTAGCAAACTCGTCCAGAAACCGCGGCGTCCTGCCATGCAGAAACTCGTTGGCTCCACGGAAGTAGGCGTGCAGAAAGTGTGCGCCGGTTGCGGTATCGCCGTCCAGCAGGACACGCCCGAACAAGATGAAAGAGAACTGGGAGTTCGGCAGCAGACTCGCCGCGCTGGGCCCCGCCACTAAACCGAACTGTTGCAATTCGGGATTCAAGCTGACCTCAGTGGCGACGAATGCGTCGATTCCGCCTGCCCGCAGGGCGGCCACTTTCTCGTTCTCGGGTATCTTTCGCACATCCACATCGCTCAGCCGCATCCCATCGTGCTGCAACATCGTATCCAGCCAAAAGGTCGTCCGTGGCGATTGGTCGTTGACACCGATGCGAGCGCCCTTAAGCTGGCGCATGTCACGGACGCCTTGGGGGAAAGCTTTGCGGCTCAGGAAAACCGTGCTGGCCACGCCGCAGGACGGCGATATCGTCTCGCGGGCCGCCACCAGCCGCAGCCGGGCGCCGCGGACGATGGCGTTCACCACCGAGGGCCCGAAGCCGGTGAAGCTGACATCCACCTTCCCGCCCGCCAGCAGAGGTAGCGTCTGCGCCGTTCCAATGTCCTTCACCACTTCGACGTCGAAACCGGCGTCCGCAAAGTATCCCGACTCGTACGCCAGATAAAACGGGCATAGGGAAAGATGGTTCGAAGCCGAGACCCGCAGTTTCATCCGAGGCGCTCCCGGCGCGGACCTTGCGCAGCGGGGCACAACGCCCGCCACGGCAAAGGCAGGGACTGTTATAAATGTTCTACGAAGCATGGTTGGCCTCCACTTTCGGTCCCAGCAGGTGCAGCGGCAGCACTTTCCCGCCCCGCGTCGTGAACGGTTCGGCAACCACGGCTTCGAGGCCACCCGAATGCGTCCAGACACGCGACGCCAAGGAGCCTCCATGGCAGCCGCGAATCTCGTGCAGCAGAAAATCGCGCACCGCGGCAGGCGGCGCGTTGCTCACGCGCGGACTGATTCGCAGTTCCACTTGCGCCTGTCGGGCGCCGTCGTATTCGACAATCTGGTAGTCGCCCGGACCACCACCGAAGCGCTGCGGCAGCGCGCTTTCGAGGATGCGCACGACATCGCCCCCCATCAGCGTGATGCCCTGGCCAGTGAGCTTGCCGTAACTGTAAATGCCGTCGATGCGCAGGTGCATCCCGGCGCGCGAAAACTCGCAGTCGCAATCGGCCCGTCCGAGCGTGCCTGCGTCGTCCATTTCGGCGTTGATTACGAACCGCGCGGTGAACGGCAGCAGCGTCGTGAACAGCAGCGAATTCACCTCCACGTCCGAGAGCGGCGCGAGCCGCCGCCGGGCGATGACGGCCACCCGATCGCTGTGCACGTGCAC
This sequence comes from uncultured Solibacteraceae bacterium, assembly GCA_964520085.1. Classification (GTDB taxonomy): domain Bacteria; phylum Acidobacteriota; class Terriglobia; order Bryobacterales; family Bryobacteraceae; genus Bog-375. The sequence continues at coordinate 5,918 of CAZFOP010000006.1, forward strand.
GCTGTTGCCGGTGCCCATGTGGCGGCACGCGAGCCCGATCCCGCCTATCTCGGAGATGCTGTACCGGGGATAGGCCTCGCATCCGGCGGCCGCGATGACCGCCCGTTTGGCGTCGGTCAGCGCCTCTCCGCTAACCAGAAACAGCGTTCCCGCTATGTCCAGCCCCGCCTCCCGCGCCACCGCCGCTACGCGCGCGGCGGCGCTCGCGTAGCTGTACATCGCGCAGGGAACCCCTTCCCGCTTCCGCTCCCCGATCCACCGCGCTACCGGCGAGAAATCGCTTTCGGGCAAATACTCCGGCAGCGGTAACGGCGCGCCCATCCACCGCGCGGAGAGGACCAGGAGGTTGGTCAGCGTCCGGTAATGGCCTTCCTCCAGCCAGGGGCCGCTTTGCGCGAACCATTTGGCCGGATTCTCGCCGCAGCGAATGCGCCGCAGATTGTTCCCGATGCCCAGCGCCGAAGGCAGAATCGGCAGCACATGCACGCCGGCCCGGCCGGAGAGTCCGAACTCGCGCGATTGCATGCGATAATACGCTTCCCGGTAGACCTGATGCCGCGTGTTCTTTGGGGTCATCGTGCCGCGGCTGCGGCTGCCGCTGCTCGAGCTGATCATGCCGCCGCGCACCAACGGATTTAGTAGCGCTGCGGGCGAGCACGGGATCTCGCGTCCGCCGCGGACCAGCGGCGTCTTGCCTTTGAACTCGTCGTGCGTGAGATAGACGCCGGCGGCGAGGAGTTTCTCGAGCGCCGGTTCCAGGCCGTTGCGCCCGACTTCCGCTGCCAGATCGTCGGCGGTACATCCCGTGATCCGGAACATCTCGTGATAAGGGTGTTTCGGATTCGCAAAGACGATGCGGCGCGCCAAGTCGAGGAAATGCTCCTCGCGATGCTCCAGGTTCCACCGCAGCGAGGCCATTGGGTCGGCCATCACCGGTTGCCGCAGTAAGTCGCGGATACCCAGCGTCATCCGCGAGTAATAAATGATTTCCTGGATCATGCCTGCCCGCCCGCCCACGGCACGAAACGGCGCTCGGAGGGGACTGCGCTGGGAGTTCTATGTAGCACGCGGGGCCTCCGGCTTCGAACCCAGCAGGTGTAACGGGAGCACCTTCCCAGTCTGCGTCGCAAAGGGTTCGGCGACTACGGCTTCGAAGCCGCCCGAGTGCGTCCAGACGCGTGATGCGATGGTGCCTCCGTAACAATCGCGAATCTCGTTCAGCAAGAAATCGCGCACCGCGGCCGGCCGCGCGGCGCCCACACGTGGGCTGATACGCAGTTCCACCTGCGACTGGCGGGCACCATCGTACTCCACAAGTTGGTAGTCCCCCGGCCCGCCGCCGAAGCGTTTTGGCAGCGCGCTCTCGAGTATGTGCGCGATATCGCCGCCCAGTAGGGTGATGCCCTGGCCGGTGAGCTTGCCGTAGCTGTAGATATCTCGTATCTTCTGGTTCATCCCGGCGCGCGAGTATTCGCAGTCGCAATCGACCGGCTCCAGGATGCCCGCATCGTCCATCTCGGCGTTGATGAGAAACCAGGCTGCGAACGGCAGCAGATTCGTGAACAGCAGCGAGTTCACTTCCACGTCCGAGAGCGGCGCGCGCCTCCGCCGGCTGACGACGGCCACTGCGTCGCGATGCACATGCACGCTATTGCCGGTGCGCATGTGGCGGCACGCGATCCCGACCCCTCCCACTTCGGAGATGTTGTACTTGGAATGGGCCTCGCAACCGGCCGCTTCCATGCCGGCCCGTTTCGCGTCGGTCAGCGCTTCTCCGCCAACCAGAAACGTCGTTCCGGCGATATCCAGGTCCTCGTCCCGCGCAGCGGCCGCCACACGCACGGCAGAGCTGACGAAGCTGAACATCACGCACCGAATACCCTCCCGTTTGCGCTGGGCGATCCATCGCGCCACCGGCGAAAAATCGTTTTCCGGCAGATAGTCCGGCAGCGGCAGCGGCGCCCCCATCAGTCGCGCGCTAAGGGCTATGAGATCGGTGAGCGTGCGATAGCGGCCTGCACCCCGCCCGGAGCCGCGTTGCGCAAACCACTTGGCCGGCTGCAGGCCGGAGCGGATGTGCCAGATATTGTATCCGATGCCGTACAACGAGGGCAAAATCGGCAGCATTTGCACGCTGGTCCGCCCGTCCAACCCGAATTCGCGCCACGCCAGGCGAAAGTACGCCTCCTGGTAGCTCTGGAGCTTGGTGTTTGCCGGCGTCATGGTTCCGCTGCTACGGCTCCCGCTGCTCGAGTTCATCATGCGACCGCACACTAGCGGATTGAGCAGCGCGTGCGGGGCGTACGGAATCTCGCGCCCGCCGCGGATCAGCGGTACCTTGCCCTTGAACTCATCGTGGGTGAGATACACGCCTGCCAAGACGAGTTTTTCGAGCGCCGGTTCCAGGCCGCTGCGCCCGACTTCCGCCGCCAGGTCTTGGGCCGTGCATCCCGCAATCCGGAACATCTCGTAATAAGGATGATTGGGGTTAGAGAACACGATTTGGCGCGCCAGGTCGAGAAAATGTTCCTCGCGGTGCTCCATCTGAAATCGCAGCGCGGCGATCGGGTCGGCTGCCGCGGGTTGCCGCAGGAGTTCCCGCATGCCCAGCGTCATCCGCAAGTAGTAAACCGCTGCCTGGATCATGCCTGCCCGCCCGCCCACGGCACGAAACGGCGCTCGAGCTGGCGAAGCACCGGACCGGTCAGCAATCCCAGCATCGCGGCCACCAGCACGCTCGCGTACAGCTTTTCGGTGGCGAATGTCTGCCACGACATCCAGATCATGCTGCCTATGCCATCGTTGCTGCTCAACATTTCAATCGAAATCGTCATCACCAGGGCGCGCCCGGTGCAGAGGCGCAGCGCGGTGAAGATCTGCGGCAGGCACGCCGGCCAATAGATTTTGCGTACGATTGCCGCGCGGCTGGCGCCATAATTCGTCGCCAGGTCGACGTAGTCCCGGCTGACGCCGCGGACCGCATCGGAGATCTGGATCACCATGACCAGGCCCGCTCCCAGCGCCACCAGCGCCAGCCGCGACGTTTCATTCACCCCAAAGACAAGCATCACCATCGGCAGCATAGTCAACCGCGGCGTCGAGTACAGTGCGGAGACCAGCGGCTGGGTGGCCATGCGCAACCTCGCCGACACGCTCAGCAGAATGCTCACCAGCCCGCCGCCAATCACACCCGCCAGCAATCCCGCGCCGGCCCGCAGCAGTGTGACGCCGGCTTCGCGTCCCATTTCCCCGCTCGCGAGCATCGCCCAGAGCGTCTGCCCGACCTTGGTCGGCGGCGGAAAGAAGAGCGGGTCCAGAATGCGGCGCGCCGATAGGATTTGCCAACCCGCCAGCAGGAGCGCCAGCAGCCAGGATCGCGCCCCGACGAACCGGGCCATTCTCATCGGACGCAGGCGAAGCGCTCCACTCCGGCCGCCACCCTCAGCGATCCCAGAATCCGTTGCTTGAGTTCCCACAGCTCTCCGTTCATTTCGAGCAGCGCATGGCGCGGCCGCGGCAACGGAACTTTGTATTCGGCCACCACCGTTCCAGGCCCCTCACTCAGAACCAGAATCCGGTCGCTCAGCAGAATCGCTTCGTCGACGTCGTGCGTCACGAAGACGACCGATTTCCGGTCCTGTTCCCAGAGATCCAATACTTCCTGCTGCAAGACCATGCGGGTCTTGCAATCGAGCGCGGCGAAAGGTTCGTCCATCAGCATCACGGCCGGACGCCCAAGGAAACAGCGCGCCACCGCCACGCGCTGCTTCATCCCCATCGAAAGCTGGTGCGGGTAGGCGCGCTCCTTGCCAGCACAGTCGAGCCGCGCCAAAATCTCCCGCGCGCGGGCCTCACGCTCCGCACGCGGCACGCCCTGCATTTCCAAACCGAACGCCGCGTTGGCGGAGGCCGTCATCCAGGGAAACAGGTTGTGTTCCTGGCTCACCAGCAGGACACTGGAATTGCGGTCGCCCGGCCCCGCGATGCGCTCGACCGAGCCGGCGTCCGGCGCGAGCAGGCCCGCCAGCAAGCGCAGCAGCGTGGTCTTGCCGCAGCCGCTAGGTCCCAGGAAAGTCAGAAACTCGCCGTCGTGGCTGCCGAAAGACAGATCGCGCAGGGCGGACACAGAACCCTTGGACGACCGGAATTGAACGTGCAACTGTGAACAACTGAGGCGCATCAGCGTGAACTACCATCACTCTAAGGCACCGTCCGAATCGCGGCGTTCTCCGCCAAGCCGTCTCGCGCTGGCAACACCCAGCGCGCGAACACGGAGGACACCCCATTCCAGCGACACCTTACCTCTGCTTTTGACCAGAATAACACGGAGTGCTGGCGCGAGCCCACTGCTATAGTGGATTTTCGGTACTGGGCGAACCAGAATATGATCTGCCAAGGCCGACACGGAACCGCGCTCGGCGTCTTCGGTGGAATGGGAGCGAGACAACGCACAAAAGACGTTCCCTCTGGACCAACGCCGGTCTGCGAGGATTATGCCTGGAACGAGTCTGCGCCGGGTTCTGCACAGGCATCGCCTAGCGCAGCGGTATTTTCACCTGGCGCTCGGTGCGGCGGCCCTCCTTTGGCGCCGGCTCATGTTCCGTACGGCCTTTATCGCGGTCACTGGTAGTGTCGGCAAGACCACGTCGGTCGAATGCTTGAAGCAAGCCTTGTCAACCTGTTTTGCCGTCAACGGGACCGAGCACGGCGACAACTCGACCCTCGGGGTCGCCAAACTCATTTTGCGAACGAGGTGGCGCCATCGCTTCACCGTGATGGAACTGGGCACCCGGAAGCCCGGCGACTTGAAGAAGGCGTCCTGGGCGATCGCGCCCGACACGGCAGTTGTGCTGGCGGTAGCCGGGGTCCACACCGAGTGCTTTGCCAGCCTCGCGGAGATCGCCCTCGAGAAATCGCACCTGGCAGCCCGGCCGGGGCGCCGCGGGCTGACGGTTTTGAATGGCGACGACCGCCGAGTGGCGGCCATGGCGGCGCGGTGCCGCGGCAGGGTCGTCACTTTCGGCCGTTCCCCGCAATGCGATGTTTGGGCAAGCGAGGTCTCCTCTCTCTGGCCGGCGCGGCTCTCGTTTCGGGTTCACCGTGGCACTGAGTCCCACGTCGTGAAGACCCAACTGGTGGGCGAACACTGGCTGAATTCCGTGCTGGCGGCGCTGGCAACCGCCCTGTGCCACGGCGTGGAATTGGCGCCGGCGGCCGCCGCCATGGAGCGGGCGGAACCACCTCGCTGCCGGATGGAGCCGGTCTTGCTGCCTTCCGGCGCGTACGCGTTTCGCGACGAACACAATCGTTCCTTTGCCAGCTTGCCTGCCGCGTTGCAAGCGCTCGAGCAAGCCCAGGGGCGCCGCATCCTGGTGTTCCATGATGTGTACGATTCGGGCCTGGCCTTTCGGGAACGATTTCGCGCGGTGGGGCGAATGGTAGGCCACTCGGTTGACCTGACGTTAGTGTACGGGAACGAGGCCAAGCGATCCCGCAACGCCATGGTCGAAGGTGGCACGCTGCGCAAGAACGTGCAAATCTTTCCCGATATCTGGGCCGTGGCCGATTTCTTGAAGGCCAATCTCCGCGCCGGCGACGTGGTGCTGCTGCGCAATGTTTACGGCGATGGCGCAGGGCGCATCTATTTCGCCCAGCTTGGCTCGGTCGGCTGCCGGATACCTTCTTGCGCCAAACTGATTACCTGCGACTACTGCGCGGAGCTTCGGCCCGGCCTCGAGAATGCAAGCGGACTTTCCACCCCCACCAGGCCGTACTGGCTGCCCATCCGCGATTGAGCCGCTCTGCCCCGGCCGGGCATCGCGCGCGCGCCGCAGCCGCGAGCCCGCTGCTATAGTGAATGCTCGGCATTGGACGATCCACAGTCATGGCGGTCCGAGCTTACACAGAACCGCGCACAGCGGCATCGGCGGAATGGGAACGGGTCGGCGGGCGCGAATCTCCCTCCTGGTATCTGGATCCGCTGGTGGCCGAACAGAGGCGCCGCGTCCATCAGGAACTGGTGTGGCACTGGACACGCGGCGTCGCCATTCGGCGCGTCCTGAAGACGGATTCTTTCGAAGAGGCGCATGGGGACGATTGCATCCTGTTCGATCTCTTCCCGCAGGCTTACTCTCTGGGCATGGATCTCGCCCTTTCCACCACGCGGCGCGCGCAGGCCCGCAGCCCAAACGAGCAAGTCCGGTTTTTGGTCGGCGATGTGCTGAACCTTCCCATTCGCCCGGGAACCATGGATGCAATCGTCTCCACTTCGACGCTCGATCATCTCGAATCGCGCGCCGAACTGGAGCGGGCGATCGGTCAGCTGGCGAGCGTTCTTCGGCCCGGCGGCGTGCTCGTTATCACGCTCGATAATCCCTGGAATCCGGGCTACGCCTTATTGCGATGGGCCAGCCGCCGCGGCTGGCTGCCGTTCCGTCTGGGCCATACCGCGGCGCTCTCCGGCCTGACGCGGTGCTTGCAAGAAGCGGGGCTCGAGGTGACCGCGACCAGCGCACTGATTCACAACCCGCGGATCGTCTCCACCCTGCTTTTCCGTGCGCTCCGGCTGCTGCTGGGCCGGCATGCCGATGTCGCGATTCGCGCGCTGCTGGCGGCGTTCGCCACTATGGGCCGGCTTCCTTCACGCCGGTTCACGGCTTGCCATATGGCCGCCTGTGCGTGCAAGCCGGAAGCCTGACCAGCCGGTGCGCAGCGCTCCGTGATAACTTAAGGACACAGCAGCATGGAGCCAGGCATCTCAATCGTTATTCCAGTCCACAACGGAGCAGCCTATCTGGAGGCGTGCCTCAAAGCCGTCCGCAGTCTGCGTCCGCAGCCACTCGAATGCATCGTGGTGGACGATGGCTCGACCGACGGCTCGGCGCAAGTCGCCCGTGCGGCAGGGGCAACCGTGATCTCAACGCCTGGCCGGCGCGGTCCCGCCTTCGCCCGCAATCGGGGAGCCGCCGCCGCGCGCGGCGAGATCCTGCTCTTTGTCGACGCCGACGTCGTGGTGCCGCCGGACACCCTGGCGCGTCTCGCCGCAAGGTTCTCCGAGGATCCGTCGCGCGACGCGGTCATCGGATCCTACGACTTCGAACCAGCCAGCCCGTCCCTGCTCTCGCAGTACCGCAACCTTCTGCATTGTTATACCCATCAGCGCGGACAAACGCGCACGTGTGGGTTCTGGACCGGTTGCGGCGCCATTCGCAAGGCCGTCTTTTGCGAGCATGGCGGCTTCGACCAGGCATACACGCGGCCGTGCATGGAAGATCTGGAACTGGGAATGCGTCTCCGCCAGGCCGGCAGGCAGATCTGGCTCGACAAAGAGCTCCAAGTCAAACACCTCAAGCGGCTCCGTTTCTGGCGGGTCATGAAGACTGACATTGTGGACCGCGCGATTCCCTGGACGCGATTGATTTTGCGCTCGCACCGGATGCCGGCCGATCTGAATCTCAAGTGGGGGCAGCGCTTCAGCGTTCTCGCCTCGGGCTGGACTGCGCTAGCGGCGGTCCTGTCGGCTGTTTTCGCGGCGTCCGCCGGGACACGATTCGCGGCGGCCCCGCTGGCGCTTTCGGCCGCGCTGGCCGCTTTCGCCGTGGCGGCGCTGAATCGCGATTTTTATCGCTTCCTCGCCCGCGTGCGAAGTCCTGGGTTCGCGTTCGCTGCGTTCCCCCTGCACTGTCTTTACTTCCTTTGTGGCGGCGCCGGCTTCGCGGCCGGGCTCGCCGCGCATGGGTGTGCCCTGTGCCGCCGCCGGCTGTTTCCGCCAGAACCTCAGGCGGGCCGGCCGCTGTGCACGGATCCGCCGAAACACCGGGCGGAGCTTGCCAAGCCGCCCGCAACTGCGCCTTCGTGTCCCGCCGCTCCGCCCAACGTGTGACCGGCGTTTCCTTCTGGGCTACCATTGAGCCTTCGGGATGGATCTTCTCTTTCGTTACGTTCGCGAACACTGGCGGCTGGCCGCCGCCGCACTCGCATTCGCGGCCGTCAACGAGATCTTTGGCATGGCGGACCCGTTCATCTTCCGCCGTCTCATCGATGGCTACGTAATCCCTTCGCGCCACCACACCCAGCGCGAGTTTTTCATGGGCGCGGCCATCTGGCTGGGTGTCTTGGTCGCCGCCACCACCATCGCCTGGGCCGCCAAGACGCTGCAACTCAGCCGCGCCGGTGAGCTCTCCCAGAAGGTCTCCGCCGCCATGTTCGCCGATGGCGTGCGGCACGCGCTCGAAATGCCGTACGCCGAGTTCGAGCACGCGCCGAGCGGAGAGACGCTGGACCGGCTGCAAAAGCTCCGCTGGAAAGTCGAGCAGTTCATCGGCAGCACCATCAATGCGCTGTTCGTATCCCTGGTGGGCGTGGCCTTCGTCCTGGCCTATGCGGCGTCGGTTCATTGGGCGATTGCGCTTTATCTCACACTGATGGCCGTGGTCATGTCGGCGCTCAGCGTGAAGCTCAGCCGCAACCTCACTGAGATTCAGGCGGATGTCTTTCGCGAAGGCAACGCGCTGGCGGGCGCGGCCACCGAGGCTCTCCGCAACATCGAGCTCGTCAAGAGCATGGGCCTCGCGCAGCGGCAGATTTCCCGCTTGCACGAATCGAGCGGCCGTATGCTCGCGTTCGAACTCGAAGGTATCCGCCGCGTCCGCCGGTTCAGCTTTTTTCACGGCGGCTGCGTGCAGACCATGCGCCTGGTGCTGATCGGACTTCTGCTGTACCTGCTGTATCTCAAGCGGATTTCCGTGGGTCAGTTCTTCGCGCTTTTTCTCTATGCGCGATATCTCTTTGCCCCCTTGCAACAGGTGGGAAGCTCGGTCCAGGATTACCGCGGCACGGAAGCTTCGCTCGGCGCCTTCCGCGGCCTGCTCGATCGTCCCAAGGAATCGCGGCCGGCGCGACCCACCCCGGTCGGCCAACTGCGCTCCATTGAGTTCGACCAGGTTCAATTCCAATATCCCGCCGCGCTGGATCCGGCGCTCGACGGCCTGTCGTTACGCGTGGCGCAAGGCGAGACCATCGCCATCGTCGGGCCGTCGGGCAGCGGGAAGACCACCATCGTAAAGCTCCTCTCCGGCTTGTACGCCCCGGCGAGCGGGCGCATCCTTTACAACGGCATTTCGCAGAGCGAGATCGGTCTCGACGAGTTTCGCGAGCGGATCGGGCTGGTCACCCAGGAGACGCAATTGTTCTCCGGATCGATCCGGCAGAACCTGTTGTTCGCGCGGCCCGGCGCTACCGATGCGGAATGCCTTTCGGCGCTCCAGCAGGCATCGGCCGAATCCATCCTGAACCGCACCGGGGAGGGCCTCGACACGATCGTCGGAGAAGGCGGCGTCCGTTTGTCCGGCGGCGAGCGCCAGCGCATCGCTATCGCGCGCGCCTTGCTCCGCCGGCCGCACCTGTTCATTTTCGACGAAGCCACCTCGTCCCTCGATTCGCTCACCGAGCGCGACATCGGAGACACCATCCGCGCGCTGGCGGTCCACTCCGAGGCCATTACGATCCTCATTGCCCATCGCCTTTCCACCGTCTCTCATGCCAACGTCATCTACGTGCTCGAACGTGGACGGGTCGTGCAATTCGGATCTCACACGGAGCTGGTGGCCGTCGGCGGTCTCTACCGCGATATGTGGTTACAGCAGGTGAACGGCGAAGGCGAAACGCGCGGCGCCGGGATCTGCCTGTGAGTCACTCAGCCGCAACGCGGTCGCCAAGAGCGGTCGTCCCTGCGGCACGCCGCGCCAGGGCCGGAGCCGCCACCAGCAGCGCACAAAGGATCAACCCAGCCAACGTAATCGCCGCGCCGGTTCTGAGTGAGTCCGAGCGGTAGAAGAACCGAAGCTCGTGGTCCCCTGCGGGAACCACCACGCCCATCAGAGCCAGGTCCACGTGGACGATTGGCAATCGCCCACCGTCCAAAACTGCGCACCACCCCTTAAAATACGGCACACTCAGGCGCAAGAGCGACGGCGAGGCTGCATGGTAATGAATGCGATAGGACTCCTCGTCGTATGCGAGCACGGTGGCCGTCGCCGCCGGGTCCTGCTGAATCGGACTGTGCGGCTCCATCGCCACCGATTGAACGTGAGGATCCAGCGTTTCGAGCGCCCGCGACGCTTCCATCTGGTTCCCGGCGTCCATGATCGACTTGGGGAAATACACCCGAGGCAGAACGGATGGGTTGGGTACCACGCCCGTCAAATCGGCTCTCAGGGAAGCGCTGATGTTAAGACCGTCCCGAAGTTTCGGGTTGCGCGCCATCGCGCTCATGTATCTCCCATATTCCCGGATCGGCAGCGCGGCGTATCCGGCGGTGCTTTCCAGGTGGAGATCGACCGCATAGTTCCGCATTCCGACCGGCGCGCGCCGCCCGCCTTCAAAGCGAGTGAGAGGCGGCACCAGCGGGACTACGTGGCGCTGTAGGGCGTCTTCTCCATCGCCATAGGCCTGTTCGAATGTGAAATGCCCGTACGCGAGCGTGTTCGCAAACGAATTCCAGTACCAGAGGTCGGCAAACAGAACCGTGATCGCGATCGCGCCCAGGTAACGCACGCGCCAGCGCCGCTCCACCCAGGCGAATCCCGCCGCGGCCAGTATCGCCAAACCCAGTGCCACCACAAACCAGCCCTGGATCGGCTCACGCACCTTGTTCATTCCCGGCAGTAGCATCGCAACCCGGTAGAGGCCGGCCGCCCCGCCGAACATGAACCATGCCGCAGGCACGATCAGCAGCAGCGCATGCAGCCGGATCTTTGTCTTGGCGAGGCCGATAGCCACCAAAGGAAGCAGTAGAAAGCCCGCGTAGAAATAATACTGGGTAATGTCGAACGGCCCTGTGTAGTTATCCGAAAGCGCGCCCAGCCAATCCGGCGCGACCAGCGTCGGCAGGGCCCGCCACTCCAGAACCCCGGCCGTGGTTCCCGAGTAATTCGACCTGGCGCGGGACGCGCTCTGCACCAGCTCCAGGGTGGGCACGACTTGAATCGAAGCCACCACGATCGCCAACGCCAACATGCCGGCAACGATTGCGGCAATCCGCAACCAACGGCGCGGCGTCCGGTACACGTCCGCCAGCGCGTAAAGCCCGAGTGCCAGAAATCCATACATGGCCGTCTGGAAATACCCGGCCAGAATCATCGCGGCGCCGGCCAATCCACCCAAGGCCGTGTACCGGATCGCGCTCCCGTCGAGTGCGCGCCGGAACGCCAGCAGCAACCAGGGGAAACAAGCCGCCCCGGCGAAGATGCCAGGGTGGGAAGAGTGGCCGGCAAAGAACCCGGACAGCCCGTAACAGAGTGCCCCGAGCACCGCGGCCGTCCGGCTCTCCACCAGGCAACCAATCAGGAAAAACGCGCCCAGGCAGGCCAGTAAGGCGTTCAGCGCCAACTCCGCCTGAATCGCGCGCGGCGTAACCCCGATGAGAAAGAAGGGCCAGTGCGGCGGATACCATGCCGCGGTCTCCGGATACGCCAGGAAAGGATAGCCGGCGTAAACACTCGACGTCCACAAAGGCAGGCTGGCCGAACGGAGATGATCAGACCAGTACTTCTGAAAAGGGTAATGCAGGTCGGCCGCGTCCCAATGAATGCTCGCCGAGTCCGACGTGAGCGGAATCGCATAGAAAACCAGTACCAGCGCGGCAATCAGCGCCGGCGCGGCCCAGCGCGATCGCTTCCTTGGCTCCACTGCCCGAGCCGGGCCGGAAGTCTTCTTCGCTCGCTTCTTCACGGGTGAGTCACCATTGTAAATCAAGAGTGCGTTCCGAGCCGCGACTGGCGAGAATGGTGGCCGCTGACTGGCCTGGCGGTTGCAGGATAAGTTCTCCCTCCCGTCCACCCGGAAGCCCGTGTTGCCAAGTCCCGCCCCAACCCCGCTTGCCCCGCCCCACGGACTTGGTGTACAGTGAAGCTTCGATGTCGCGCTATTACGCCAGCTCGTTTAGCGGCCGGTTCTGGTTTACCCAGATCCGGTAGAGCGGCGTTGGTTGCGTCAGGCGTTGAAGGATTTCGAAACCGGCCCGCTCTTTATTGGAGCGGGCTTTTTGTTTTAGGAGGGAACGGCCATGGTGATTTCGATGCGGCAGCACGCCAGCAAAGAAGAAATCGAAAGCGTTTGCGAACGGATTCGGGAATTCGGATTCAAGGTCCACTCGATTGTGGGCGAGGAGCGGGTGGTGATCGGCGTAGTGGGCGTGGGCGACGTCACGTCCTGCCTCGAATCGCTCGAGGCCACGCCCGCTGTGGAAACCGCGGTGCGCATTTCGGCGCCATACAAGTTCGTCAGCCGGGAATTCCGCAAGGAGCCCAGCGTGATCAAGATCGACGGCGTCGAAATCGGCGGCGCTGAATTGATCGTGATGGCCGGTCCGTGTTCGGTCGAAAGCGAAAAGCAGATCATGCAGACGGCAGAGGGCGTGGCGGCGGCCGGCGCCCGCGTGCTGCGCGGCGGAGCCTTCAAGCCGCGCACCTCGCCCTACGATTTTCAGGGCATGGAGCGCGAGGGATTGAAGCTCCTACGCAAGGCGAAGGAAGCCACCGGCCTCGCCATCGTCACCGAAGTGATGAGCGACCGCGACGTGGATCTGGTGGCCGAATATGCCGACTGCATGCAGGTGGGCGCGCGCAATATGCAGAATTTCGCGCTGCTCAAATCGCTCGGCGGTTGCGGCCGCGCGGTGTTGCTCAAGCGCGGCATGAGTTCCACCATCAAGGAGCTGCTGATGTCGGCCGAGTACATCGTGGCGCACGGAAACCCCAATGTGATTCTCTGCGAGCGCGGCATCCGCACTTTCGAGACCGCCACCCGCAACACGTGCGACATCACCGCCGTTCCGGTGCTCAACGAACTGACGCACCTGCCGGTGGTTCTCGACCCCAGCCACGCCACCGGTAAGCGCAGCCTGGTGCCGCCGCTGGCGCGCGCGGGCGTGGCCATTGGAGCCGACGGGATCATCGTGGAAGTGCACCCATATCCGGAGAAGGCCGTCAGCGATGGCGCCCAGTCGTTGACGCTCGCCGGATTCGCTGCGATGATGCGGGATCTGGCGCCCTATATCGAATTGTGGAAGCAGGCGCGCGCGGCCCAAACCGCGGCCTTGGCCGGCGCAAAGTAAGTCGCATCGCTCCCTGACGGTCGCGGCTCTGAAACGCTCTCGGAGCCGCGACCGTCAGGGAGCGGTTTTTCGAGGGCGCCGATTCTCCCGGTTTGTAATCAGAACTCCTTCACCGGCTCCGCCTGCCGGGCACCGACCCGGCCGGCGGCGATTTCGGCCACGAAGTAGTTTTCGCCGTAAATCGGGCAGCCGGCCAGACGCCGCAGCATGGCGATTTGGCCGACGTGCGTCAGCGCATCGGCAATCGGGCCCTGGAACAGCCTTTCAACCGGACACGCCGGCGGCGCATCGGAAGCCAGCCGCCGGTCGAAAGATTCCAGCACGGCGAAGAAACGCGCCGTGCCCTGCTCCCACCCGAGCGCCGGCGAATCGTGCCAGGTCTCCTTGCCATCCACGATCGAGAGCGACCAATCCAGCAGATCGCCCATGTGCGCCAGGATCTCCGCCGGCGTGCGTGGCGGCGCTCCCACGCGAAACTCCGCGAATTCGGCAGGCGCGCCACGCAGCGCCTTGCCACCTCGATAGGCTAGCGTCGCCAGCGTGTGGCGCAACAGAGCGATTTTCTCGTCCATTACGACACTTTACCGAAATCCAGGAAGCCGCGCTGCGGGTCGGTGCTCAACAGCTTCACGCGCAGGCGATCGCCCACGTCCAGCCCTTGCTCACCGCGCATCAGCCTGCCTTCCACCGGCGGATCGAAAATCCGCACGAAGACGCCCTTGGGCGTGTTGCCCGTGACAACCGCCTGAAACTCTTCGCCGATGCGATGCCGCATCGCCACCGCCGCCAGGCGCTTGTTCATGGCGCGCTCCACCTTGCGCGCGGCGTCCTCTTTCAGCGTGCAGTTCTTCGCGATCGCGTCCAGTTCGTCGTCCGTGTAGCCCGCCGCCGCGCCTGCCGCGTGCGCCTTGATCAAGCGCTGTGTCACCATGTCGGCGAAGCGGCGGTTCGGCGCCGTCGAATGCGTGTAATCGTGCGCGGCCAGGCCGAAATGCCCCAGCGCCTCATCGCCCGGCCGCATCAGCACATACTCGCCCGGCCCCATCAGCTTCAGCACGGAGAGTGAGACGTCGGCATAATGCACCGCATCGGCCGCTTTGCGCCGCAGCAGAAATGCGTTGAGCGCCCCCGCATCCGGCGTGGCTGGCAGCGTGTCGCCGTACTGGCTCGCCAGCTCCACGATGCGTGCCCAGCGCTCCGGCGCTTTCACCACGCGGCGGATGGAAGAAACGCCGGCGTCGCGCAGCGTGCGCGCCATCGCTTCATTGGCCGCGATCATGAAATCCTCGATCAGGTGCGCCGCCCGGTTGGCGGCGCGCGCGGTGACGTCCTGCACCTTGCCGTCGGCGAATACCGGCTGTACTTCCAGCCGGTCGAAGGTGAGCGCGCCCAGCCGGTGCCGCACCTCGCGCAGAATGCCGGCTGCCTCATCCTGCAATTTAAGCTGCGCGACGAGTTCCGCCGATGCGGCGACCTTCGCCGGCGCCGGGCCCGTGCCGTCGAGCCACGCGCCCACGCCGTTGTAGGCGAGTTGCGCGCGATTTCGCACCCGCGCCCGGTAGATCCCGCTCTTGGCGGTGGATCCATCGGCCGCCACCATCATGTCGATCACTACCGCCGCGCGCTCCTCGCCTTCTGCCAGCGACGTGAGGTCCGTCGAAAGCCGTTCCGGCAGCATGGGAAATACTCGGACTCCGGTGTAGACCGTGGTCGTCTCCCGCCCCGCATGCGCATCGATGGGCGTTCCCTTGCCCACCAACGAATCGACGTCGGCGACGCCCACCAGCACGCGGATCCCTTCGCCCGTCCGCTCCACCCATTCAATCTGGTCGAGATCGCGCGAATCGTCGTTGTCGATGGAAGACCACAGCAGGCCCGTCAGGTCGCGTAACCCCGCATCCAGGCTCGGCTGGATGGCCGCAAGCTGCCGCGCGGCCTCCGGCGAAAAGTCCGGCTCGAATCCGTGGTCGATCATTTCCTGGCGCGCCGCCGCTGCCAGGTCGAAGTCATCGTGAGTCATGAAACGATGAGAGTAGCAGAAGCCGCCACGCAAAACACGCCGCTAGCGGTCCGCCACAAAGCCAATGCGCCGTTTCGTCGCCGGCGGCCCTTGCTGCAACCTCTTAATCTCTTCCACCACCGCCAGGATGATTGAGCCTTGCTGCTTCTGTGTAGCGTCGAGCCGGCCCACCTTGCGCGCCAGTTCCTTGTGGCTTGCCACCACCTCGCGCAATTTCACAAACGCGCGGATGATGACGATGTTCGTTTGCGCAGCGCGATCTCTATTGAGCACCGAGGCCAGCATCGCCACGCCGTGCTCGGTGAACGCATACGGCAGCGTCCGCCGTCCGCCGCGGCCCGCCTTTGACATCGCAATTTGCGATGTCAAAAACCCCGCCTCCTCGCGACTAAGCTGCAGCATGAAATCCGCCGGAAAACGCTTACGGTTGCGCTTGCCGGCCTCATTGAGGTGGAACGTCGGCACGCCGTAAATCTCGGCCAGGTCGGAATCCAGCATGACCTTCTGGCCGCGGATGAGATAGATCCTCCGCTCAATCAGGCCCACCGGCACGGGCATTCGCCCCGCGGATGCGACCGGCCGCTTGGTTACTGGTGACACGCGCATTGCGTCGTCCAACCAAACTATAGCCGATCTCATCCTCGCGAAGAAGCTCCATCTCCGAATTCCGCCCGGCCGCTCCGATCCGCCCTCATCCCCGCACATCACCTTTGACATCGCAATCTGCGATGTCAAACCTCACCGCCTTGCCGAGTCTACCTTCGCAACCGCCACGCCAGCAGCAGCCATCCGGCGATGAACGCGATCCCGCCGATGGGCGTAATCGCGCCCAGCCAGCGGTTGCCGCTGATGGCCAGCAGGTACAAGCTCCCCGAGAAGAACACGATTCCCGCCAGCAGCACGGCGCACACCGTGCCCGCGGCGTCCTCGGTGATCGCGCCCGGCCGCGGTAAAACCGAAACCACCAGAATTCCCAACGCGTGCACGAAGTGGTAGAACGCGGCCTTTTCGTACACGCTCATCCAATAGGCGTCTACGCGCTCCCGCAGCTCATGCGCGCCAAACGCGCCCAACGCCACCCCCAGCGCCAACAGAATCGCTCCGGTCATGCTCCAGTTCATCTCTTCCCGCCTCTCATTGCGCAGGATACCAGGGAGCCGCGTTGGAACGGGCTTTCGCCTGGAGCGTGTACGCGGCCGCCACTTGTTATGATTGGTGGCGAAGCGATGAGTTTTCTCCGCTCCCTGCTGTTCTCGACCCCCCTGATCGCGCTCGTCACTATTGTCATGGGGACCCTCTCGCTTCTGGCATCGCTGATCGACCGCACCGGCCGCACCCAGCACCGCGTGGCGCGCGTTTGGGGCAGGATGCTGCTTGGCGCCAGCTCCATCCGCGTGCGAGCCGAGGGTATCGAGAAGCTCGACCGCAATGCTACCTATGTTTTCGTGGCCAACCACTCGAGCTTTATGGACATTCCCGCGCTGCTGGCCCGCCTGCCGTTTCAGTTCCGCTTCTTCGCCAAGAAAGGGCTGTACAGAATTCCCTTCCTGGGCAGCCATCTGAATCGCGCCGGCCATATCCCGGTGGATCGTTCCAGCCCGCGCGCCTCGCTGAAGAGCATGAGCGAGGGCGCCCGCATCGTCGCCCAGCGCAACACCTCCGTGCTCTTGTTCCCCGAGGGCGGCCGCTGCCCCGAAGGCCTGCGCGAATTCAAGGAAGGCGCCGCTTATATCGCCATCAAGGCCGGCGTGCCCGTTGTGCCAATGGCCCTCGTCGGCATGCGCCGCCTGTTGCCAATGGGCTCCATCCACCTTCGCAGCGGCCAGGCCGTCCTCCGCATCGGCGATCCCATTCCCACCGCCGGGATGGCCCTCTCCGCCCGCACCGCGCTCACCGAACGCCTCTATCGGGAGGTTGAACGACTCTTGGCGGGCGGCACGCCCGAGCCAGGTCAATGACCATTCGCTGCTACCCCTTGCCCGCCCTGTAGTGCCTGCCAATTTCGTGGGCGTAGCGTTTGCCCAGGCTGGCCGCGTTCGCCGATATCCAGTCGCTCATCCGCGTTGTCCCGGTCGGAGCGTCGCCCGAAACCAGCAGGTTGCCCATCAGCCCGTCCAGCTCGTCCCGCGTCAGCATCACGTCCCGCAGCGCCAGTCCCATTGCACGCGCACCGAGCAGGGCCATCCACGGCGGGCCGTGTACGAGGAGCGCCCTGCTCCCAACCGCTTTCGCAATCAGGCGCACCAACTGCTCGTAACGGAAGGTTTCCGGACCCACCGCGTCGACGGTCATGTTCTCTGATCGGCCGCCCGCCTCGACCGCAATCTGCGCCAAGTCTTCCACGTAGACCGGCTGAATCCGATACTGCCCGTCGCCAGCCACCAGGAAGACCGGAAGTCTGCGCAACAGAAATGCGATGTTGTTGATCAGGACGTCTTCCGCGCCGAAGAGCACCGTGGGCCGCAAGATCGCATGGCTCATCTTCGCCGCGCGAATCTCCTCCTCCAGCAGCGCTTTGCCGCGGAAGTAGGGCAGATCCGGCCTCACAGCCGGATTGGCAATGCTGATATGGACAATCCGTTCCACGCCGGCCATCTGCGCCGCCCGGATCAGCGCAATCGTATTCTTTACCGCCCGATCATGGGTGGCATCTCCCCGGTCGAAGCGTACCCAGTACGTGTTGTAGAGCACGCGCACGCCGCTGAGCGATGCCGCCATCGCCTCGGGATGGTCGAAATCGAAGGGGAACGCCTTAACCGCAGGCCCGAATTCATTGGCCCGCCCCGGATTTCCGGTGAGCGTGATCGCCGTCTCTCCCGCGTGGAGGAGCCGCCTTGCGATGTACTTGCCGGTATACCCGAAAGCTCCTGTAACGGCGTTCATGATTGTTCCACCCGTCCTTTCTTGCGCTTTCCCCGCGCCGGAATGAGCGCCTTCAGCCCGTCCGACCGCAGTCTTTCCATTTGCAGCACCGCGGCCACGATTCCATCCAGCGTATGGAAGAAACGCTCCATCGCTTCCAGCCTCTTCTCGTAAAACCGGGCCAGCTCGTCGCCGCCATTCGAGCGCGATCGCGACCGCGACCGGACCTGCCGCAATGTCGCGCTCACCCCGTTCAGCGCCTTGTCGAACTCCGGCTTCTGCCTGCGCTCCAGGACCGTTCTGGCGATCTTCCAGAAGTCCGTGTCCGCCGCGTAGTAGTCCTTGCGATCGCCAGCCCGCAGGTGCCGGTGCACCATGCCCAACTGCTCCAGCGCCCGGATATTCGTGCTGATGGCGCCCTTGGTGACCCCCACGATCGGCACCAGTTCGTCGAGCGACACCGGCCCCGGCGAAAGGTACAGCGCTGCGTACAGCCCGCCCATGGCGCGCGAGTATCCCCAGAATTCGCTCATGCTGCTCAAATCCCCGATCATCCGTTCGCGAGCTTCGTGAAGTTCATTCATTGTTTAGTTCATTCTAAACGTTCAGATCGATCTCGTGCAATAGGAGTCTTCCATGAGTGCCTCCTGCCCGGCCTGCGAGTGACGAAAGTCGCGTAAACCGGCGTTCAATGGTCGCTCCGCTGAATTGGCCCCCGAATTGCTCACCAATGAGTATGTCCAATATCACTGAATTCGACCGCGATCATATCGCCGGCGAGAACTTCGCGTTCCCCAAGGAGCGTTAAGGAACCCATCCATGACGCTGCTCACGTGCGCAACGCCATCGCCCGCTTTAAGCAGGTGCAGGGGGTAACCGACTCGGAACGCGACGCCGCCTGGAAACGCATCGAGTTCGCCGTGAAGAAATATAAAGTGGAATTGAACGAGCAAGACTGGCGCGAACTTAGTTAACCGTCAGTGTGCGCCGGCAACCAACGCCCGCTTGACATCCGCCCCTCTTCCCTTACCCTGATAGGATTGGAGTGAACCCCAAAACTGAGACAGCGAGTTAAGGGAACAAATACATTGAA
>CAZFOP010000007.1:0-24897 GCA_964520085.1 uncultured Solibacteraceae bacterium
ACGGACACGGCGGCTGGACCACGCCGGTCAACCTGGGAGAGGGATTCAATTCCCCGGGAGCCGACTATGGAGCTACCTTCTCGCAGGATGGCCGGGTGCTTTTCTTTTTTCGTTTCGATGGCAAGCACTGCGACGCTTATTGGGTTTCCACGACCGCGTTGGAGCGTTTTCGAGAGCTTTCCCACTAAATGCTTGCTTTGAGATTGGAGTAACACAATGATCGAGCCAGGAAATGCGGAACGCAGTTGCAAGGCCGAACCCACCGAAGCCTGGGTGCCGCGCTGCATCAAGACCCTCTGCCGCCGGCCGCAGCGCAATCTGCTCGCGGCGGCGGTTTTCTTTCTTGCCGCTTGCCTGGCGGTTGCCCTGTGTCTCCCAACCAGTTTGATCGGACAGACCAAGCAGGCGGCTTCCGCCCGCCCGCCGCTCGCCCCTGGCGCTTACTTTGGATTGAAATTGCCGGGGGAGACGCCGGAGCTGTTCGCTCCCGGAATCATTTCCATTCCCGGACGTTCGATTGGCCACCTTGCCTTCTCACCCGATGCGACGGAATGCTATTTCACGGTGTTCGACGGTGTCTACGCCCACACCAGAATCTTCTTTACCCGCTATGAAAACGGCGCGTGGACGCCCCAGGCTCCGGTGACTCTTGCAGGTGGCAAGGAAAACATGGAGCCGTTGTTTTCCAGAGACGGCAACCGGTTGTACTTCGGAGTCAAGAATTCCGGCGGCGGTCGGTCCGACGTGGATTTTTGGACGGTGAGCCGCGCTTCACGGGAACAGGAATGGAGCGATCCACAGCCTCTTCCCGCGCCGTTCAACTCACCCAAGGACGAATACTCTCTAGCGCAGACGGCCGATGGAACCATGTATTTCGCCTCCGAACGCGATGGAGGACATGGCGGCCTCGATATTTACCGGACGGTCTCGAAGCCTGGCCAGCCTTTGCAGGTGGAGAATCTGGGGGCGCCGGTCAACTCTGAATTCAACGAGGCCGATCCCGGTATCTCACCCGACGGTCACACCCTGGTTTTCTACTCCGTGCCCAATCGCCCCGGCGTGACGGGCGGCTCGGATCTCTTCATCTGTTTCGATAACGGACGCGGAGGCTGGACCACGCCGGTCAACATGGGAGAGGGATTCAACACCCTGGGCGACGAGTATGCAGCCACTTTCTCGCAAGATGGCCGAGTGCTCTTCTTTGCGCGTTTCGATGGAAAGCACGGGGACGTTTATTGGGTTTCCACGACCGCCCTCGAACGATTCCGGAAGCTTTCCCATTAATCTTGAATTCCGCGGAAGAAAAGCCGAGATGACTCTCGGCTCTGCAGGCCTGGAGGCCCGCGCCACGTTCACTGGGCGGTTTTAGGAAATCCGCCGAGTGGGTTGGGCAGGTGGTGCTCTTCGTAGTAGCCGGGTTGGACCCGCTGAACGATTTGGGCGACGCTGCGGTCGAGGACGCGGAAGTAGGGCTGCGGGTTGAGGCCGATCCAGAAGGCCCAGGCGACGAGCGGAGCGAAGACGGCGATTTCGCGCCAGTTCAGATCCTTGAGCGCGGCGTTCTTCTCGTTCACCTCGCCTAGCATGGTGCGCTGGAACAGCCACAAGAGGTAAGCGGCGCCGAGGGCGATGCCAACCACGCCCCAGAACGCCCAGGTGTGCGACATCTGATACGCGCCGCCGAGTATGGTGATTTCGCCGATGAAGCCGTTGAGCGGCGGCATCCCCATCGAACTCAGCGCGGCGAGGCCGAAGACCAGGGTGAAGATCGGCATCACCTTGAACAGGCCACCATACTGAGCGATTTCGCGCGTGTGGCGACGCTCATAGACGACGCCCACGATGAGGAACAACATGCCGGTGGAGATGCCATGGTTGATCTGCTGGATGATGGAGCCGGAAATACCGGCGGGGTTCAGGGCGAAAATGCCGAGGGTGCAGAATCCCAGGTGGCTGACCGAAGAATAGGCCACCAATTTTTTCCAGTCCTTCTGCATCAGTGAAGCCAGCGCGCCGTAGACGATACCGATCATGGAGAGCACGGCCATCACGGTGACGACGGTGTGGTCCTTGGCCGCTTCCGGCAGCAGAGGCAAGGAGAATCGCAGGAAACCATACGTCCCCATCTTCAACAACACGCTGGCCAGAATGACCGATCCCGCAGTGGGAGCCTCGGTATGCGCGTCGGGCAACCAGGTGTGGAACGGGAACATGGGCACCTTGACGGCAAAGCCCACGAAGAACAGCCAGAACACCCACCACTGCAGGTTGACGGACACCTGCGTGCGCAGCAGCTCGACGAAATCGAAGCTGTAGAAGCGGAACTGCATGAAGTGCTGGAAGTAGAGGATCAGTATGCCGAGGAACATCAGCACGCTGCCGATCAGCGTATAAATAATGAACTTCATCGCCGCGTATTGGCGGCGCTGGCCGCCCCAGATGGCGATGATGAAGTACATCGGCACCAGCACGGTTTCCCAAAAAACGAAGAAGAGCAGGAAATCGAGCGACATGAAGACGCCCAGCATGGCCGTCTGCAGGAGCAGGAAGAATGCGTAATACTCTTTGAGGCGGTCCTGAATGGCGCTCCAGCTCGAGAGGATGGAAATCAAGCCGAGCAGGGTGGTGAGCATCACCAGCAGCAGGCCGAGGCCGTCGATTCCCAAATGGTACGTTGCGCCGATGGAGGGAATCCATGGCGCCATCTCAACGAATTGAAAGTCCTTGGTGCGGTCGAAGTAGAAGACCAGGGGGAGCGAAACCGCGAAGCCGAGGACAGCGGCGAAGTTCGCCCACAACTTGATGGCGCGCGCGTTGGACGACGGAATGGCGAGCAGCACCAGCAGCCCGGCGAGCGGAGTGAACAGGACGATGGAAAGAATATGGTCCATGACGGCGGCCGAGGAAGCCACATGGTAGCACCACTGCGGCGGTGGGCGGCTGCGAGGGCGGGACTCTAGCCGCAATTCTGTTCAGTTCAGCGGCGGCCGGAAGAGAACTCCGGGAAAAAAAGCCGAGATGACTCTCGGCTCAGCAGGCTGGACAGCCTGCGTCACGCGCTTACGTGAACAGTATTGCCTCTAGCCGAGGTTTCCCAATTCCATTCGACTCCAGTGTCTGGCGCGGGCGGTGCTGGCGCTCCGCGAAACTATGTATGTTACTCTTGGCCGAAGGCGAATCATGCGCAGTTCAGAGCCCACGTTGTCTAATAACCCGAGTGCCCTCCGCAAGGACCACGAGCAACCCGCGGCCACTTCGGTGCATGGCTGGCGATATCATCACCTTGGCATTCCGACCGAGGTTTCACGCCCCGGCGAGTGCTATCTGGAACAGTTCAAGATGCACGTCTCCGCGTTTGAGACGAGTCCGTGCGGAATACAATGGATGCGCTTCGAGCCGGATAGCCCCGTGCATCCGCTGATTCAGTCCGTGCCGCATGTGGCATTCGAAGTGGACGATCTGCGAGCCGCGCTGGAGGGGAAGGAGATTCTCACCGCTCCGAACTCGCCTTCGGAAGGCGTCACGGTGGCAATGATCCTCGACAGCGGCGCCCCGGTCGAACTCATCGAGTTTCGGCGCAATCCGGGCGGCGCTCGCTGAGTACGCGGCGACGACGGTCCGCCTCAGTGGCCGGTGATGAAATCGCCAGTCCGATCGCCGGTTGATGCAGTTATAGCCCACCAAGTCTCGAGCGACCGCTCTGACGGCGCTCCGGCTATTTCATCTCTTCCACGCCACGCAGAATCTCGCGAGCCTCGGCTTCCCTGTCGCGCGACACGCGGACGTTCCACCAGCCGAGAAAGTTGCCGCTCTCCTGGCGTGCCGCTGTGCTTTGATCCATGGCGAAGAAAGGGATTCCGGCTTCCTCAAGCAACGTCCTGGCCAGACCAATTGCCAAAGGCCCAATCAAGCCGGTCCGAATCAAAACATCCAGGTCCTCCTCGCCGTCGTGTTCCCCGCCGTTGGTTTCCGGTTGCGGAAGCTGGTTCGTCAAAGGAACATGGCAGTCGGCACACTCGACAAATCCCTCTCGATACTCTTCGCCGCATTCCGGGCAAAACATCCGTGACTCCTTTCCGAAGCTGGGCGCAGGAGCTTGCGGCATCGGGCTTCGATTTACTGTAGCATCTCAAGTCGCGCGGTACCTTCACGCCCCGGCCAATTGATTGCCACGGAAAGGATACGCTGGCGTCAACGCGCGGGCGAGGGAACTCACGGGGTCCCGGTAGGGTCGAGGACTGGCGCCGTTACTCCGTAGGTCCGGCCTATCCGTTGCTCCCCGTTTCCTCTGGGAGTGCCTCACTAGCCGCCCCGTGAATCGGTCTCCAGCCCCCGCCGCATCGAACGGAGCGTGCGGATCTCCCGCACTCCGCTCTCCTGTTGTCTTCGCACCAAGTGTTATGTGGCCGATGGCACTGCCACAGCTTTCCGCCGTGGCGGACGCCGCAGGCTGTAATCATTGAACAGCCCCAGCGTTCCGTGTATCCACCGCGTACTCCACCGTTTCCAGCCCATCCCTGGACGCTGCCGCGCCCGCTGCATGTGCCGCCGGATCTTCCGCTCCACCCAGCGTTTGACCATGGCGAAGCAGTGACTCGAATTGCCGATCCGAAAGTAATTCACCCAGCCACGAAGGACAGGATTGATTTCCGCAATCACCTCCCGCACCGGCTGACTTTCCTTCCGCCGGATCGCCTCGCGCAGCTTGGCAAACAGGGCCGTCCGCTTCTTCAGCTTCGGCACGAACTTCACCCGCATCTTCCCGCTACGGCCTGGAAGATAGCGGTACTCGAAACCGAGAAAAGCGAAACTCTCCCCTTTCTTCAAATCGACTACCCGGCTCTTTTCTTCGTTGATCTCCACGCGCAGTTTTGCCAACTCTTCCCGCAGTCGCCTCTGCGCCGCCCTCAGCAACCACGCATTCCGCGGATGGGCCTCGACCAAGATCACCAGATCGTCCGCGAACCGCGCGTACTCGATCTGCGCGACCGGCCCGCGCCGCGTGGTGGTGATCGCCTTCTCCAGCATCCGGTCCACCTCGTTGAGATAGACGTTGCTGAGTACCGGCGAAATCACCCCGCCTTGCGGAACCCCCTGCTTCTCGGTGGATTTCAAAATCAGTTTGAGCAGCCGCAATACGTCGCCGTCCTGCACCCGTCGCGCTACTTTCGCCAGCAGAATATCGTGCCGGACCGTATCAAAGTACGCGCGAAGATCAAGATCGATTACGCTCGTCTTGCCTTCACTGATCGCTGCCTCCACCCGGAGCACCGCTTCCTGCGCAGTCCGCTTCGGACGGTAGCCGTACGACCCCGGTTGAAAATCGGCCTCGAAGATCGCCTCCAGGATGAGCTTTAGCGCCCCCTGGACCACGCGGTCGCGGATCGCCGGAATCGAAAGCACGCGGACCTTCTTGCCCCCGTCCTTCGGGATCTCCTTCTTCCGCACCGCCAACGGCCGATACCGGAACTCCACCAACTCGTTCCGTATCTCGTCCAGAAACCCGTCCACTCCGCTTTCCTCGATGGCCGCGAACGTTACCCCGTCACTGCCCGGGGCGCCGTCGTTTTCTTTCGCCATCCGGTAGGCTTCCCGTAAGGTCTCCGGCTTGCACACATGCACGTACAACCCCCAGAACCGCTTTTCCGGTTCTGCCTTCGCCTTGATGTATATCCTCCTCCTCAGGTCCCGCAAACTAACTGGCGCATTTGTCATTCGCCCTTGCTTCCCTTCGTCAGAGTCGTTACCAACAGTTGGGCCGCTTCGCTCCACGGACATTACTCCGCTTCCCCGCTACTACCAGCCCTTCCGCCACCCTCTCGTCTTCCGCCGATTTCCCGGTGTCTCCGGTTATACGGCTTTCTGCTCCATCCGTTTCCGAATGGGACGAGGAGGGCTTCTCCAGTTGCCCGGTGCATCCTTGTCGTCGTGCTGTGGCTACCACCCCGCCAGAGTGTCGCGTCGCTGCGGTCAGTTTGCGCCGCGCCATGCTGCCTTCGCCCGTCACCCGAGGGCTCGGCCCCTGGAGCTAGACATTTCGAGGCCACCTTGCCTTCACTTGCGTTACGGCCCGACGACTCGCTCACCATCCTTGCGATGGCTTTGTCGATGGACTCCCACAGTTCAGTTTCCTTCCCCATGGCCATCCAAGCTACAGGGCCTCTGACTCTTGCCCTGGTGGGTTTCGATTCCCCCACTGAATACCCCTGCCTTTCGCTCGCGCGCTTTCGCGCGCTCGCTTTTCTGGACATACGAATGGCGTGTCACGGGAGTGATCGGCACGGCAAGGAGGTCCCTGCGACCTAACTTCGAAAACGGTGCCAATGTACAATAGTTGGGGACTCGGAAAGGTAAAGCAAGGTCCCGACATGATCCCAACAGCCAAGTCCAACACCATCGCTATCGTTGTGCCTGAGCCGCCAACCGCTGAGCGGGAATGGCCGATGATGTCGACTGAGCGCCCGCCCCTGAGGCGAGTAGCCCCGGGGCCACATACAACAGGTGACAAATGATGGATCGCAGTGCCGCGTTATTTTTCTCGGTTCTGACCCTCGCCAGCTCCGCGTGCCTGACAAGCACACCTTCCTACGCTGCCGCTGAGAGAGTGTCCGCGGCGAATTCCTCCCGCGCAGAGACCCAACAGGATGGAATCACCGAGGCCCCGGAGAGGCTTTCGGTCAAGGGTCCCGAAGGGGATGTTCCGCTTGGCAATCCGGTTGAACTGACGGTTACCCTCGCCCCGGGAGAACTCCTCGGCGATTTGGAGGTCGTGCAGCCTTCGAGCGCGGGATTCAGCCCGTCGCAGGGTAGCGGGCCGGCAAGAATCGTGCGGGAAGATGGGTTGACCAAGACAATCCAGATCGTTCCCGCGCAAATAGGCCCCATGGATGTGTCGATCTTCGCAATGTATGCGGATCGTACCTTTGCCCAGCAGGTTGTTCATCTGAACGTGGTTGCCTGCGCCAAAGGTCTCAAGCGGTTCTATCTTAACCAGGGCTTTCCTGCCCTGGCACTGGTCCTCGAAGACAAGGAGGAGGACCGGCAGTCGTGGTTGAGCCCCGAGGTCCAATACAAGGACCTAAAGTATCCCATCTACCTGCCCGACTCATCGCAAATCAAGCTCTCTGTTCAGCAGGACAAGGCCAATCCCGTTATTCGGGTCGATAAGAACGGAATGGTTCATGCGCTGCGCAAGGGAAATGCCGTGATCATAGGTGACTTCGACGGAGTTATCGATAGAATAACCGTCGACGTTTATACGAAGGAAGGTGCACCTGCTGGGTACCGAAGGGTGCACGACTAATCCACAACTTGATCGGTCGCGAGAAACGTAGCCGCGTTTGCGAAGTGGGTCCAACCTGTACCCGAGGCCGCGCTCCACGCCAGTTCCCTTTTCACTTCCCGCTCTTCGCCGGACCCGGCGCGGTGTCGCCGGGCGTATCGTCAGCCGGCGAGGTGCTGGCGAGGCGGCGGTGCAGGACCGGGCCATCGCCTCGGCCTCTGGGGATGGAAAGATCCTCCAACTCCGCCAGCCGGGCGCGGATGTTCTGAAATTCGGAAGTGTCCACCACGTATGTGGATCGAGGCTCCAGGCGGCGTTGAATCTGTTTTTGCGCGGACTTGATGCGGCTGGCGGTCATCGGATGCGAGGAGAACATGCGAGCCACTAAGCCGGGCCTGGTTTTTTCGAGCGACCCGATGCGCTCGAAAAAATCGACGAACGCCAACGGATCGTAACCCGAACGGTAGAGATATTCGAGGCCGAGCGTATCCGCCTGCTTCTCCATGCCGCGTGTGAAGTGAGTGAACCCCATCGGCACGGCGAGGCCCACAAGCTGGCGAATCGCGTAACCCACCATGCCACCGGCAAACACCAGGGGGATGCTGACATAGTTGACAAGCTCCTTCCGCGTGGCCTGCTTGGTGGCATGCCGGGCGGCCACGTGGGCGATCTCATGCGCCAGCACACCGGCGAGCTCGGCCTCGCTCCCGGTGCGCAGAATCAGGCCGGTGTTGACGAACAAGAAGCCTCCCGGCAGCGCGAAGGCGTTCACCTCGTTCGAATCGATCACTTTGACGGTGAAGGGCACCCGTGCGTCCGAGTTGCGGACCAGGTTTTGGGACAGGCGGTTCACGTACTCCACGACTACGGGGTCATCGAGCAGCCGGGCCTGCCGCTGGACGTCGGCCGCCATCTTCCGGCCAAGCTCAATTTCCTGCTGGAGAGAGTAGACATTGATGCCGTTGCCGGGATTGCCGGCATCGCCGGAAACGGGGGGGGGTGGGTTCTTCGCCGCCGCGGCGCAAGCCAGCAGCGCGCCAGCCGCCAAGATAGCCCAGGTGCGTCTCACGGGACAACTCTCTGGTTCCCAGGTTACACCGTTCGGCAGCGATTGCCTATGGGCCGCGGGCTCTACTCCCGGAACCCGAGCGCGGTATTCGGGTAGTAGTAATTCAGAATCTCCTTGTAAGTGCCGCCGGAAGCTGCCATAACGCTGGCGCCGCGCTGGCAGAGACCGATGCCATGGCCTTTGCCACGGCCGTGCACAACGATGCGATCGCCTTCGCGACTTACCTGGTAGTTATATCCCGGAATCACATCCCAACCGAGGACCCGGCCCAATTCGATTCGCTGGGCCTCGGAGCGATTTTCGAGCCGCGCGGCGTACTCCGCAGGGAGCGAACTCTTCCAATCCGGCGCGCTGTCCCGGCAGGGCTGGCATTCGATCGCGTAATATGGATAGCCTTCGGCAGCCATGCCCGCCTCGGCGAGGGTTCGCGTCCGCCCGCCGCAACTGGCGGAAAACAGCGCCGCCAACACAGCGCCCGCGTGGAACAGAACCACACCCCTGGTCCCGGCAGCGGCCAGGGCAGCAGCGCCGGATGCCGCGGGCGGTGCTCGCAGGAATTGGCAGTGGGTGGTATCGCAGAACTCGAAATCGCGGTGCCGGGCGGGAGAGCCAAGGTAGAAAGAGCGGGTGGCGATCGCCTGGGCCCGGAGCGCCTCGGCAGGCGCGCCGGGAAGGCTTTCCGCGGCAACCGCCGACGCCACCGCCGTCTCGAGATCGGTGATGACAACCGGCACCAATTCTCCAGCGCGCACACGCACTTCCAGCGACGCCACAAAGCGCCGTTCAATCTTCCCCGGTACGCCGAGGAAGAATTCCGTCTTGCCACGCTCGCCGGATGCGCGCACCACCGCGGCGCCGCCAGCCCGGCTTCCGGCCGTGTACAGGACACCCGAGCGGCCGATGCGGAAGCGGACTGTTCGCGAGCCCTCCAGCCGCCACACGGCTCCCGCCACATCGACCCGCAGCGCGCCGCCGGGCGCCGCTCGCAGAATCAATTCGGACGGATGAAACAGACCAAAGACGCCGATGCGCAGGTCTTTGCCGCTCGCGATAGCGTGAAGCGCCAGCAACAGGAGTGCGATGCGAGTCATGATGAGTCTCTTACCGCGTGAAGTCGTGCTATTGTGGCAAACCGCTCCCTGACGGCCGCGGCTCTGAGCGCGAATCGGAGCCGGGACCGTCAGGGAGCGGTTGGAAGCGTTATTGCCGGACGATGAGTTAGCGGGCGGTTTCGTAATGACGCCGAACCCAGCGGTCATGGAACTACCGCGCTCCCGTAAGACTGGGCAGGAGGCGCACCGCGGCTTGCGCCGCCTGTTTGCCCGTCACGCCGTGAACCTGCACGAGGAGGACATAGCGGGGACTATCGCCGGGGTAAACCACCACGGCGTAGCCATCGCCGGCCGCTCTCGGCGTATGAGAGCATGGCGCGGTGCCCGTCTTGGCGAGCACCGGGCTGCCGCGCAGCGCCGCCCCAACCACGGCGGCTGTACCGATGCTGGCGCTCAGCCGCATTCCCTCGATCACCTCGGCAATGCCGGGTTCGGACCTGCGCGCGGCCAATTCGGCATACGCGCGCGCGGCCTCCAGCGGAGACACGGGCCAGGCTCTTCCCATGCCGAATAGCGCATCGCGGTCGCAATCCAATGGCGGCCCGCGCAGACCGAAGCGGTCCACCACTTCCCGCACGTCCAAGATTGGAACGTCTTCGGCGAGTTGCCGGAAGTAGGAATTGCAGGAGTGCGCGATGGCCGCGGCGAGCCCGATGCGCCCGTGGCCCGCTTTCAGCCAGCAGCCTTCGCCAGTACACTCGTAAACCGGGAATCGCATGCGGTGCCGCTGGCCGTAGGCAATCGCGGTGAACGGCTTCACCAGCGAACCGACTGGAACCGCCACGTCCGCGGCGCGCCAGTCGATCGCGATTACGGTTTTGCGATTGGCGTCCAGCAAGAGGTAGGACACCGCGCCGTCCGACTCGTGCGGCCCGCCCTGGGCGTGTGCCGCGAGAACAGCAATGGCGAGCAGGGGCGCGATCGAAAAAACATACGGGCAAGCTAAAGCATGCCCCACCCAGACTGCGCCCGCCATGGGTGGGGCATGTTTTAGCTTGCCCTGGCCTGCATCCACGACGAAACGCGTCATCGCGCGATCTCGTAGGTCACGGTCTGCTTCATCGCATCGCCCCGTTCGGTCGCCACGATGATGGCCGACCGCACCTGCGAAAGCGTGTCGCTCAAGCTGACCAGATTCTGCGAAAGGAATTGCGGCGGCGCATCGGCGGACGGATTCGCGGGCGCGCGAACGCTATCGAGCTGGCGCATCCACACGGCGAAATTCCGGCTCTCGCGGCTGTGCCGAAAACCGGCCGCGTAAATGCCGATGTTGGGAGGAACCGGCGCGCCGGTTCGCGCCAACATGCGCTCGAGCAACGGCTGCGAATTGGCGACGATCAACCGATTTCCATCGACCGCGACCGCCAGCGGGACCAGCCCATCCAACGCGAAGTACCGCAGAGTGCCGTGTTGCACTTCCGTCCATCCGGCGCCGAGCCGGGAGGTGGTCCACATGCCTTCGATGGCCGAAGCGATGGCCTCGCGAACCGCTGGCGCGTCCCAGGCCGATTGACGAACCACCACCAGCGCCCGGTTGGTGCCGATGAAGACGGCATCCGCCGCCGGGCGCGTCTCTTCCACCTGCACCAGCGCCGTCAACTTATCGGCACCGAGCAATTGCCGAAGAGCCGCGGGAAGAAGCTGGCCGGCGTCATCGGTATACTCCGGCTCATCGATGCGCGTATCGAGATCCGCCTCGCTTCCGGCGGCAATGGCCGCGTTCGGCGCGGATGGCGCCAGATCGGGCGAGCGTCCGGCGCGCTCCACGGCGGGATTGAGCAGCTTGGCCGTCAACAGGGCCAGCGTTTCGCCCGCGTCCGGACCTGCCCATCCGCGATAAAAGCCCGCGTCATCCGGGACCAGCCGCAGGGCGTTGGCCAGCGGTTGGACATCGGTGGAGGATTCCGCGGCCGCGGCATGGAAGAGCAGCCGCTCCTCGCGAATCGCTGCGGCGTCCAGGAACAGGTCCGAAATGCCGGATGTGTACTGCCGAACCAGCGAGACGTTGCGCTGAATCCAATGCGAGCGGAAATGCGGGCTGCGGCCCAGCGCCGCGAAATCCATGACGAGTCGCAGATCGCCCGCGCCACCGGCCGCTAGGGTGGGCCGCGCGAACCAGCCTTCGTCGATCATCTTGTTGCTCTGCGCGTGGGCCATCAGCTCCAGTGCGCCGGCAATCAAATCTTCACGAGTCGCCATCAGCAACACATCGTTGGTTGCGGCGAAGGCTACCACATGGCCCGACGCATCCGTGCGGACGTAGAAGTCCACGCCGCCGGCCTTACGCGGGCTGAACTTCGCTCGCGAGCGCCACAGCACCGTCTCCACTGTTTTGGCCGATGACAGGCGCGTCATGTAGAGGAATTCGAGCTTGCCGATATCGTAAAGGGCCAGCGAGGATTCCGCGCCCGCCACGCTTTCGAGCATCGACATATCCGGCGCGAAGCCGGCCGTCCCCGCGTAGTCTTTGTACACCTCGTCGAGCCGCATAAAGAGGTGCGACTGCGCGAAGGCGGTGTAGTTTGCGCTCGCGAGCCAGTGCTGCCGCACCTCGGAAGCGCGCCAGCGGGAGAGGATTGAGGCGAAGTCCTTGGCCTCCAGATACAGCACGGGACCGGCCGGCACGAACTCGCTGAGCTTTGGCGGCGCCGGCTGAGCGAGTTGGGCGAGGACGATCGCGGCCGAAACGCATCCCAGGCCGATTCCGGTGCGCAGCAGATTCTTCTTCATAAAGACCCTCGTTTCGATGCGGCCAGCATGGGCCGGACGATCGCTGGCTGTTGAAGGTTCGAACCGACCACCGGCCGGCGCTGCAAGTTTTCGTGGCAGCGGGCGATCTCGGCGCTCAAGCCGGCCAGGCGCGCGTCGAGGCGCGGACTCGGGTCGATCTCCCGGGCGACGCGGAGCAAGCTCCCGGCCATTGCCAGATTCCCCGATCGCTCGAATGCTTCAGCCAGCCGTTGCGCAATCGCGACGCGTTCCGCGTTGGTGAGCCCCTGCGTGGAGAGGAACCCTTTCGTGCCCGACATCGACGGCAACTGCGCAGTCTCGGATGCGTCGGCATTCCCCCACCAGCCTGGAAGAACCGGTTCGGCGGCGGCCATCGCGGTCCGGTCGCGGCCGGCATCGAGCGCGGCCCGAATCAGCGCCACGCGCACCGTCTCCGGTTCCGGATTGATGGCTACCGCTGCCAGAAGAAGCCGCAGGCGCGTCGCGGGATCTTTGGCGGCCGTGGCAGCGCGGACTCTCGCTTCAAAATAGAGCGGCTTTTCGGCGGCAGCCGAATCCACGTTTCCCGTGGCTAGCAGGTCGAGCTCTCCGCTGCCGGTTTGCACCGCGGGCCGCACCGCCGCGAGCGCGCTGGCGGCGCGGACCCGCGCTTCATAGGGCGCAGCCGGATTCGCGGCGACCGCGGCCAGCGTGTCCGTGGTGTGCCGGATCGCAGCCAGGCGCAGGCGGGCGTCCTCGTCCCAGGGCACGGCGCGTTCGCGTGTCGCCAGGAATTCCGCCGCTTCGGTCTGGTGGCCGGTTCGCTCGAGCAAGTCCGCCGCGGCCATCAGGTTCTCGAACGGCTCGGCGGAGACCAGATTCATGCGGCGCAGCAGGGCCATCGCGCCTTCCACATCGCCGGTTTCAATCCGCACCTCGGCCAAGCCCAGAAAATTAGTTGAACTCAAATCCCGCTCGTCCAACGCGCGCGTGTATAAGTAATCCAGGACCGCGCGCGCCGAAGCGGCGTCGCCCTGGTTGCGCAATTGCGTCGCGGTGCTTTGCAGGGCTTCGGTAGCCGGCGCGTTGGCACGATCCCGGCGATAGCGGTCGAGACGGGCGGCCAACTCGCCGGACTGCGCGGCGACTTCGAGCTCGACATTCGCCGGCGGATCCTGGATGACAGCGAGCAACGCGCGGGCGCTTTCCGTACGGCGGCGCTCCACCAGATATTGCAGCAGCTCGATCCGATGCCGATTCAGCTCGGCCTGGGCGTTGGTCCGTGCGTCGCCGGCGCTTTGCAGCATCTCGGCGTCCGCGATCTCGACGATGCGGCGCAGCACGGGTTCCTCGCGGTCCTCGGGGACCGATGAGTTTAGGATTTGCGAAAGGAAGTTGGCGGATTCCGCCGGCGTTCGCGCCGCGCGCGAAAGATCCAAAATCCAATTCACGCCAGCTTCCGGATTGCCCGCCGCGGCCATCGCGCCGCGCAGCAACGGTTCCATGTGGTACGCGCCGTTGACGCGGATGTAATCGTGCAGCAGCAGGCCGGCCTGGGCGCGCACAGCGGCGAAAATCTGGCGCTGCCCGATGGCGGTGAGCGTTTGCTCCGCGTTGTGCCAGAACTCGGGCGGCACACGGCCCGAGTTCTCCTGCCGCCGGTACGCTTCGAGCGCCAGCTTGGTTTGCGCTACGGATTCGTCCTGCTTGCCTTGCCGCCAGAAGATCTCCGCGATGGCGTCGTGCGCGGTTCCAGCGTCGGGATCGAACTGAAGACCGTTCTCGTATTCCGCAACGGCGCGGCCGTGGTTCCCGAGATCTTCATACGATTGCGCCAGCCCAAAATACGCAGCGGCCTGGGCGGGCGCCGCTTCCAGCATGGCCGGCAGATAGTCTTCCGCGCCGTCGCGATTGGTCAGGCCCAGGTATTCGCCATAGCGCGAACCGAAGTAGAACCACGGCTCGCCGGCCAACTGCTGGTCGCGATCCACCCGCTTGCCGAGGCGCTCTCCAATCGTGCCGCCGCCGAGCAACCCGGCGAATGCGTTGTTCACTTCAGCGGCAGGGTCTCGGTAATACAGCCCAACCAGGCTCAGGTAAGCGCGCGCCCAAACCGGCGTGGTCCTGCTGCCGCCCAGCGACACTGCGGCGCGCGCGAACCCCGCGTCGCCGGAGCCAATGGCGATTTGCACCCCAGCGTCGCTAGCCGCCGCCAGCTTCAGCCGGCGATCCGGATCGCGCGTGCGCAACAGCTCCAGGTAGCGCTCAAGATCGATATCCTGGGGGTAATACGACAGCATGCGCAACTCGCTCTCGGTGTCTTCCGCGGCGGCATAAGCCCGCGCCGCCTGGCCGAGCAGATCG
Source organism: uncultured Solibacteraceae bacterium (assembly GCA_964520085.1). Classification (GTDB taxonomy): domain Bacteria; phylum Acidobacteriota; class Terriglobia; order Bryobacterales; family Bryobacteraceae; genus Bog-375. Next base: position 14,537 of record CAZFOP010000007.1, read on the forward strand.
AACTGGCCCGTGTGATCGCGTTTTGCGGTCCAGTACCGCTCCAGCAAGGAACCCAACGCGGCGAATTGCATCCTGGACTTCTGTAGCTCGGCGATCCGCGACAGGTGCGCCTGGGCGGACGGCGCATCCGGCTCCGCCAGCAGCAACGCGCTACGCCAGCGAACCTCGCGCTCCTTCAATCCCACGGACTGCACCAATCCGAGCAGGCTGTCGTTCCAGGATGTCGTGTTGGCCGGCGATGCCCGAACCTTGTCGAGGAAGACGGCCAGAGAGACCTTTTCTTCGGGCGTGAAGTAAGTGTTGGCGGTTTGCCCGATCTGCCGCAGCGCGAGATCGGCCGACTGCGGCACGGCTTCCCATTGTGGCAGTTTCATGCCGGCTTGCTGCGCCGCATAGAGGCGCCGGTAAGCCTCTTCGTGTTTGCGCAGCCGCGTCATCACGCGCGCGTACAGATTGGCGCCATCGCCCTGGTCAATCAACAACCGAGCGCCGGCCAGATCGGCTCCACGCGCGGCGAAAGCCGCGGCCTCCTGCAACAGACCCCATTTCTCCAGGGTCGCCGCAGCGTTGAAGAACAGCTCGGGCTTCGCGGGCCGGCCTGCGATCATCGCGGTTTCGACGGCCTTCACCGCTTCGGCCGGACGCCGCTCGCGCGCCAGAAGTTCGGCCACTTTCAGCAGCCATTGCGGATCGTGGTAACTGAGCGCATACAGCTTCTGGTATGCCTCGATCGCCTGATCGAAGCGCGCCAGTTTCTCCTCCAACTGCGCCTGCACGATCCGCAAGTCCAGCCGGTCCGGACGAACCGCGATGCCGCGATCGTAAGCGGAGACGGCCGCCGGGTAATCCTCAAACTGCGTCTCGATCCGTGCCAGCGCGACGTGCAGCCGCACATCTTTCGGAGATTCGGCGGATGCCTTCCCGTAATAACCGGCCAGCTTCGCCTGAAGCCCATGCCGGATCGCGAACAGGGCCGCATCTTTCACCAGATCCTCGTCTTCCGGAAACCGGTTGACGATTTCGATGTACTGATCGACGGCCGCGGCATACTCCGTCAGGTGCTCCAACGCGGGAATCAGGCCGCGCCGCAAGCCGGCCACGCGCTGATTGCGTTCGGCTACAGGCATGGCCGCATGGCTCATGTCCGCGATCTTCGCCGCATAGAAATCGCGGAGCTGCTGGTACTCCCCGGCGCGCGCATAGGTGCCGGCCATGGCTGCCAGATAGTCCGCGTTGAACGGATCGCCCGCCAGCAGTTCGCCGAGCAGGTCTCGGGCGCGTGCATACTTGGCCGAGTCGGCGGCTTTCTGCGCGGCTTCGAAGGTGAACTGCTTCTTGAAAGCCGGATTCGACGCGCGCGCGGCGGCAGCGAGCGTATCCACCGCCTCTTCGGGCAGATGGTTGCGCCAGTAGAAATCGGTGGCGGCGCGCACTACGCCGAGAATGGCGGGGTTGGCGCGCAGAACCTCTTCGATCACCGTGCGAGCCGCCGCGACATCCGGCTTGCTCTCGTAATAGCGGGCCAGCGCGAGGCGCAGGCGGATGCGCTCGATATCGTCGGATGCGAGCGCGATCTGCCGCTCGATCACCGACTCACGCACGTTTTCGAAGCCGAGGCGGGCGGCCGCGGCGCTCACGTCATCCAACAACTCCAGCGAGCCGGTCGAGTGCGCAAGCGAGAGGAGAAACGCCCTGGCATCGTCTCTGCGGTTCTGCTGCTCCAGAATCGCCAGCCGCAGAGCCACTGCCGCGCGATCGGGGATGGCGCCCGTCACTAGCGAGGTTGTCCGGGCTTCGATCACCGCTCGCAACGCGGGCCGGCGCGCGAGCCGGAGCAAGCGGGAGCGCGCGGGCGAAGCGTCGCCGGCATTCGCATCGCCGCTGGCGGTTCCAGTAATGCCGCTCGCCAGCGCGCCCTTGATGTATTCCTCGATGGCGCGCCCGGTATCGCCCTTATTCTCGTAAATCGCTCCCGCTTGATAAGCGTATAGCGCGGGATCGGAAAGCTTGTGGCGTCCCTCCGCCAGCAGGCGCAACGCGTCGTCAAACTGAAAGTAGTCCCAAAACACGGTAGCGGCTTCCAGATACCCGTCGGCACTACCGGGCTCGGTTTGCGGGATGCGATTCCAGAACGGAGCGGCCTGCGCATAGTGTTCCCTCTCCGCGTAGATCTCGCCGGCAGCGGTTAGCGCCGCGTGGTTGCCGGGCTCGTACTGGATCGCGTTCTCGACCAGGGCAACCGCTTTCGCCGCGTACTCGGGCTGATAGGCCGCTAACGATCGATCGACGGATGTGGCGCGCAGGGCAATCGATGTATCGCCGGGAAACTGCGCGGCAAGCGCCTCGAACACCGGCGCGGCGTCTTCGAAGTGCGATTTCCAGGCGGCCATCTCGGCCACCAACCTGGCTCCGGCAGGGTTGCCAGCGGCTAGTTTCGGCGCGTCGCCCGCCTGCGCACGCATCGCATCGGCCTCCCGCTGCTCTTCGGCTCCATAGTTGGAAAGGAATGTCTGCCGGAGGCTGTCGTCATAGAACCAATACTGACGAAGCAACTCGCGGTGCGCGCGGCGGTCGGCGGTCTCTTTGCTCGAGTATGCTTGCAGCAGGTTGCGGACAAACTGCAGGTTGTTCGGGAAGCGGTGATGCGCGTATAGGTTGACCTGCCGGTAGGCAAGCGGGCCGATGGCGGAAGAATCGACCAGTTCCTGGAAATACTTGTCGAGATCGGTGCCGGAAAAGATTTTGATCACGTTGGTTGTCAGCTTCTCAAACTCGGCCTGGCGCTGGCGGCGTAGATACCAGCGCGCCAGTTTGTGCGTCCAGGAAGCGTCGGGGAAGCGCTCCATGGCTTTCCGGTAGACGCCTTCGACTTGCCCACCCAACTTGTTCTGATCGAGAAACGCGGCCAGCCGTTCGTAGAGCCCCGGATCGTCCGGGTTGCGCCCGATCTCACCGCGGCAGACCACCAGCGCGTCCATCACCCGATCCATCGAAACCAGGCGCGAGATGTAGCGGTCGAGCACCCGAGCGTATTCGGGCGAGCGTGCGGCGTTGGCGGGGTCGGGCTGGCGCGTAGACTGACGGGCCGCCTGATCGTTTTCCGCGGGCGCCTCTACCGCCGCGCCCAGCGGCACGCCGTCCGCCTTGGCGGCCAGCTCCTTCAATAGCGCATCGTAGAGCGCGAACTCCTCCTTCGGCTGCGTTTTGCGCGCATACGCATCCGCCATGGCCAGCGCCACCGCGGTGCGTTGCGGAGCGGATGGAAATGCACTCAGAAAGTCGCGGCCCTGGCGAATCACTCCATCGCTCTCGCCGTATATGGCGTAAGCTTCGATCAAGCGCGCGTGCAACGCGGGACGTTCCGCCGATTGTGGAAACTGCCGGTCGAACAGTCCGACCAGCTCGGAGGCGCGCGCGCGATGGAAATACGCGGTCGCGCCCTGCTCCTGCTCCGTCAGGCTACTGCCCGGCGATTCGGAGTTCAGGAGCAGCGAAAGGATCCCGTTGAGATATCCGGGATAAGGGTCCATCGTTGCGATGTCGCGATACAACGACAGGTCGCCCGAGCCGAAACGGATTGGCTCTTCCGGCGATGCGAGCAGCACATTCGCAATGCGGGCCAGCGCCTGCTCTCGGGCCGTCGCGGGCGCACCGGGAAGGCTGTACAGCGCATAGTAATGGCGGATCGACTCGTTGGCATCCTGCGCCTGCTCGAACAGGCGGGCAAGCGTAGTCAGCTCGTCGGCGGTCCAGGTCGCGTGGCGAGCTTCCTTGGCCAGCCGGAATTCGACCAGTGCGCGCCGCGCGGCGGGCTGGTTGCCGAGCTTGCGCAAGCAGAAGAACAGCTTGGCTACCGAGCGCAGGTCTGCCGGATTCTTTTGCACTGTGGCGCGCGTTTCGGCAAGATACAGGCGGAGCCGCCCCGCTTTGGCAAGCATGTCGAGATAGGATTCGATTAAGCTTGGATCCCAGAGAGGTTGGAACTCGCGTTCATAGAGCGCGAGCGCCTGGGCCGTATTCCCGCGATGCAGTTCCAGATCGGCGCGCGCGGTAAACGGGTAGATCTTATCGTCCGGAAAGGCTTTCTGGTAAGTGGCGACCTGCCGCTCGGCGTCGTCGAATTGGTGGTGGTCGCGAAGATAGTCGACATACCGGGTGTATGGCTCCTGTTCCTTTGGATATCGCGCTATCCAATCGAGGTAGGTCTGGTCGACTAAGCCGGATGGTAACTGCTGGATCCGAATCAACTCGAGCATTTGCGCGAAGGTGTGCCAGCTACGCTGCCCTGTGGAAGGAGTTAGCCGCTCCGCCGGCGACGACGGCGCCTGTGCGGCTGCCCGCAGGGCTGTCACCTCGTCGGCGGGCCGCAAGCGGCGATGAAAGAACTGAGCTAGCGCGAGTTGCCCATCGGCGGAATCCGGCGCCATCTGCGCGTATTTTCGCCAATCGACTTCGGCGGCCACGAAGTCCAGTTGCAACTCCGCCTCGCCCGCGCGCAGACGGTATAACTCTGCATTGCCGGGCGTTGCGGCAATCAGGCTGGTCAATGCGGGCCGCGTCTCGCGCGGCGGCCTGCGCGTCCCCACCGCACCATTCGGCCACGCGACGCTGCGGAAGAAGGCATCCTGGATCGAATTGGCCTCCAGGTACCGCAGCCAGTCGGTCATCTCCGCGCGTAACTGCGCCTGGGAAACGGAGAGCAGAACGGCTCCGCCAAACAGCCCGGAGCAAACCAGCAGACGGGAACTACGGCACCACTTCAAGGGCCACCTCCTGAGTTCCGATGTTATGCGCGAAATCTTCCGCCGTCACAGTCAAACTGTACTTACCGGCTGGGAGAGACGAAGGAACGACGATCTTACCCGTGTTCGTCTCTTCACCCGGATTCCAGTACAGGTGAACCGGAGCCGCTCCGTAAAGCCGCGCCATTACGGTGCGTGTGTTACGCGACGCGCTGACTTGCATTTCGATGGTTTCGCCCGGCCGGTAACGCGCCTTGGCGAGCTTCGCCCGCACCACCGGCGGCTTACTCGCGATTATGAACGTCTTAGCCTCGCGATAAGTGTGACCGTCGCGGTCGCGCAGCACAAGTCTCACCTGGTAAGATCCATCGGCCATGTCGGCCGGCGCGAGAAACCGCGTTTGCCAGATATCCTCTTCCTTCAAAAACCGCAATTCCTTTACTAGTCCGAACGGAAACAGCGCCACCACGGAGACGATAGCGGGATCGGTCCTGACGCGCAGCACCGGATCGCCGGGGCGGATCACGCGTGGCCGCAGCAAGGATCGCGGCGCGGCGAGAAACGAGGTGTATGGCGTGACGAATTTGTACAGGCGCGCCAGGCGGATGATCTCATCGACGCTGGCCCGGTCCTCACCGTCGCGCTCGATCTTGGCGAGCAACGCGTCCACACGCGCCTTGGCCCACGTGCGCGGCAGGTCCGCATGTTCCAGGCTTTGTTCCGGCAGGTCGGCGGCGGCGCTCATGCGAAGAGGCTTGCCCTCATCGAATCCCGCCGCGGTAAACGTGGCGTGCCGCGCCGGCTTGCGATACTCGCCGACCCAGGAGGCCAACGCGCCTCCGAACCAGGTCTCTTCGAGCGGGTAGACATAATCGAAGTTCGCTTTCGGCTCGGCGGCCAGCCGCAGGCCCTCCACCGGACGCCTTCCCAGCTTCGACAGAAACGCGCCGATTTTGAACTCAATCGGCTCGGTGGAACGCACCTGCTCCCAAACTCCATCGTTACTCGCCAGCAATTTGACCAGGGGCAGATTGGCGTCGTCGCCAATGGCCAGCACGAAGGTGCGCGGCCGTTGGCGCTCCGGAATCTTCTTCCAGGCCGCCGCGTAGATGGCAGCCAGCTTTCCGTTCTGCAAGGTGCCTTCGGTGGCGCCGCCGTCCGAGAGCAACACCAGATAGGACTCCCGTTGCACCGGCGCGGCCTGTGCCAGACCGGCCTTGAGCGCCTCTTCGAGGTTGGTCGCGCCGCGCAGTGAGCTCTGGCGCACAAATGCGAGCGCCCTCTCGATCGACGCGGGGCTGGCAGCCACCGGTACCGGCGCGAATGCGGAAGTGTGCGTGTTGAACAGCAGCACGTTAAACGTGTCCGCCGGCTTGAGCGCGTGGAGCAATCCTTCGAGCGCCTGAAACTCGCGGTCCAGCTTCTCCCACTGCATGGAGAGCGAGGCGTCGAAGAGGGCGATCACGGTCTCGGGTTTGCGCGTGGCGCCGGAAGCGGCAGCCGATGGGGCGAGCAGCGCGGACGCTTGGAAAAAGCCGGGCTGCGGGCCGCTGGGGCGCACGGCAGTATCGACGGGCGATGGCGACGGCGGCGCGGGATTCCGGTACGCGATGACTTCGAGCGTGTTCGTGCGGCTGCTGTCCAGGCGGTAATCGACCGCGAAGTCCTGGTCCATTTTGAAGCTGGCGGCGGTGAAGCTGCCGCGTACCAGGTGCGAGTTGCGCTCCGCAATTTGCAGTGGGTAAAGCTTGCCGGCGATCTGAAAGTCTTTCAGCGCATGTTGCGATCGCAATTCGAAGGTGATCTTCAGCTTGCCCGCCTGCTGCGCCTGGTACGCATCCGGCCGCAGCGGGATGGCGAAATGAGACATCAGGTTTTCGACCGGGATGCGCTCGTGGTATTCGATTTCGAGCCGCTTGGTCCCGCCGAATGGAATCGGCACGATTTGGGCGCGGAATTCGGTCGCGCGGCGCGCTTCGTCGGCGCCGCCGTCGCCGACCTGCAGCAAGCCAGGATCGATCGCCTGCCACTTGAGGTCGTTGTAGACGTCTCCGGCCCGGCGCCTCTCCATGATTACGCCGGGAATGCGCGTTACGTCGTCCCAAACCGCGAAATCGGAGACAATCGCGCGCGCGGGCAGCGCGAAAACATAAGTCCCCTCCGACACGCCGGACGTGTGGTTGGCGAAGATCTGCCGAATGCTGACGCGTGCATCGCCGTTATCGATGCGAACGTCGATCTCCATCTCGGCCAGCGAAAGAACGCTGCTGTCGGGCCGGTCGTGCCCGTTGGCGATCAATACGCCCGCATCGCCTCGCGCCAGCGCGCAAGCCGTCATCAGCGGCACGCACAATTTCAAAATGGCTTTCATCGGTTCTCCAGATTCCGTTCCAGAATGCGCACCAGGCCGTTGTCGGTACCTATATATATGTAGCCATCGCGCGCGGCCAGCGCGGTTACGTTGCGGGATGGCAAGCCGGCGGCGATCGCCGTCCAGCGCTCGCTGCTGCGGTCATAAACGTAGAGGCCGCGGTCGAGCGTGCCGGCATAGACGCGGCGTTCGGTGACCAGCATGGCGTTCGGGTTCACCACGAACGCCTCGCTCGCTTCCGCGAAACTGCGCCATTGTCCCATCCCGTCCAGCCGCTGCACGCCGGCGCCGTATGTGCCGGCGAACCAATCCTCGCCAACTCTCTCGATGGCCGTGATCCAGTGGTGCTTTAGCCGCGAATTCGACGTGGTGTAAGAAGCCTTCACCACTCCGTTTTCGAGCACCGAGAGACCGCCGAGCGTGCCGGCGAGAATCGTCTGCCCCTCGCTCGCGATGGCGTACACGTGGTTGTTGATCAGTCCATGAAACGCGTTCAGGCTGCGAGTTCCGCCGGCATCGACAATAGTGAGACCGGCGGGCGTGGCGATCAACATGCCGTCGTCATGGAATTCCACGTCGGTGACATGGTCGGCAATCAAGCCGTCGCGGCGCTTCAGCGTCTGGCGCTGTTTGCCCGCCGCATCGAACAGGACCAGGCCGTTGGCGGTGGCGACCGCGGTGCGCCGCCCGAGCCGGTCGAGCGCGATTCGGTTCACGCAGAACACCGCGTCGTTCTCGACGTGAGTCGCGTGGGCAAAGCCCGGGTCGATCACATCCAGCCCGCGATCGAAGTAGCCGACCCATAACCTGCCCGCCGCGTCCGCCGCCAGCGCCGAAACGTGTCCGTCGGCAAGCAGGGCGTTCTCGGGTTGCAGGATGCGCTGCCAGGAGTTCCCATCCGAGCCGAGCGAGCAGACACCATCGCGCGCCACGGCGTAAAGACTCGGCCCCATGCGGAAGATGTGTTCGATTCGCGCCGACGGCATCTCCGGCTGGCGGACCAGCGGGCGCGCGGCCGCAGTCCGCAACGGAACCGGCACCACGCCCTGCTCCAGCGTGCCGATCAGGAGCGTGTCGCCGTGAACGAACAGGGCGCGGGCGAAAGTGCCGGCCGCCAGGGTTCGCGCGAACTTACCGGCATCGAATTCCGCCACGCCAACCGGCGTGCCGGCGAACGCGCGCTCGCCATCCACCGCGATCGAGAGTACCTGCGGATCGGGCAGTCCCTCGCCAGTCCCGAAGCTGTCCAGTTGGCCGGCATGAAAGTGTACAAGGCCGCGGTCGATAGTGCCCACCCATAGGTCCGCGTAATCGCCGGCCAGGGACGTGACTCGGAGTTTCGCGAGCGACGGGTGGAATGATTTGATCTGCTTGCCGTCATAGACGATCACGCCGTCCTTCTCGGTGCCGAGCAGCACCTGCCCGGTCGCGAGCGGCAATACCGCGGTGAGCTTCCGGTACGCGGGCTCCATGGGGCGGATTTGCCGGAACCCGCCATCGCCGAGAATGACCAGACCTTCTCCCACGGTGGTGATGTACAGCTCCGGTTGCCCGCTGCCGGTGCCCACCGCCAGCGTCCCGAGCGGTGCGGGAGGCAACTCCAGGCCCGGCCGGAACCGCCGCTTCAGCGCGCCCTGTGCATCGTACTCGAAGAGCCCGGCCGGACCGCAGAGGTATAGATCGTCGTGAAACGAAACCGCGCCGGCGAACACCGCAGGCGTCGAGAACCACTCGAAGCCGCCGCCCGGCGGGCGATCCAGCCGCGCCGTGGTGAAGCGGATTTCCGAAGCAGCCTGCAGCTCACGGGCCGATTCCGTGGTGGCGCGCGAGGCCCGCCACAGCACACCCGCCGCGTATGCCGCGATGGCCAGGACGCCAACCGCGCCGCCGATCACGAGAGCTTTCTTCCTATCGGGCCTCGTCATCCGAAGTTTCTCCATTATCCACGAAACAGAGTGCTCTGGTGGGGCATGCTTTCGCTTGTCCGTTTTATTTTTCCGGCTCAGCACCAATCGGACCGCCGCATGTCTGCACTCGGAATCCGCCATGTCCTAAGTCGCGAACCAACTGGCAACCGTGACAACGGAGGTAAAGCAATTGTCAAGCCACGGTGGAATCGGCGCAATGCGGCCCATTTCCCTTGGGTTCGATCGAGCGTGGGAGTGTCAGCGCGGACACCCGTGTCTTGCGCGACACGAAGCGGGTTGCATGGCGGCTCCGCCGCGCGGCAACAGGAGCGAGACCCACCACAGCCAGGGCGGATTGGGATACGCTGGTGTGGTGTTACCGACGCGCGTCGCGCTTTCACGCTCGCGCCGCAAAATGCCGGTTACTCTTTCGCAAGTGGCAACGAACAAGCGCAGGATGCAGCTCTGGACACTGGTGCTGGCCGCCGTGGTCCTCGGAGGCTGCGCCCACAAGACGCATGCGCGGCGATCGCCGGCCGCGCCGGCGCGGGCGCCCATGCTCGGCGATTCGGAAACGGGGCTCGCCAGTTGGTATGGGCATCCGTATCATGGTCGCCCGGCGGCCGACGGCGAAATCTACGACATGGAAGCCATGGTGGCGGCGCATCGCACGCTGCCATTCAACACCTGGGTGCGAGTGGTGAACGTGACCAACTCCAAGTCGGTGGACGTGCGGATCATCGACCGCGGTCCATTCGTGGACGGGCGGGTGATCGACTTGTCGCGCGCGGCGGCGCGCGCGATCGATCTACTGGGTCCTGGCGTCGGCCCGGTGCGGCTCAAGGTGATCCGCCTGCCGGAGAATCCAGAGCCCGCCGTTTTCGCGGTGCAGGTGGGGGCATTCCGCAATCGCGACAACGCGGATCGGCTGCGCGATGCCATGGCCGCCTGTTATGGCACGGCGCGCGTGGTGTCCCGGGCGGACACTCCCGACCTGTGGCGCGTGCTGGTGGGCGCCGAGACTAGCACCGGCGACGCGGCCGCCCTTGCCGAGCGCATCCATACCGAAACGGGTGAGAATAACGGCTTCGTGGTGCGACTAGATTCTGAATAGCGCTCCCTGGAAGCCTCCCATTCCTGGCGGGGCGTGAGAACTGACTTCATGAGCCGCACCGTGCCGGGCGCAGCCCAGGGCCTTGTGGGCGAGACGTCCGTGATCCACGATCTTCGCCGCCTGATCGAGAAGGCGTCGCGTAACCGCTTGCCAGTGCTGCTGCTGGGCGAAAGCGGTACGGGCAAGGAGGTGGTGGCGCGCGCCATCCACGATGCCAACCCGCGCGG
>CAZFOP010000008.1:0-23418 GCA_964520085.1 uncultured Solibacteraceae bacterium
ACCCGACGCGGAAGAAATCAAGGCTCGCGCCATGGCGCGTATGAGCTACTTCGCACCGGCCGGTTACAGCCCCTTCCCCGCGGCCCCACCGAAGCTGCTCGTCTCCAGCCGGCATGCGGCTTCCGTTGGATCGGCGGTTGCCGGCACTGCTGGACCCCGCAGCTATTTCTCGGCGGCACCGGCACCGCTCTCGGTGCGCGCGCCCGCACCGCCACCGGGCGTGTTGTCCGCCATCGATCCCGCCGTTCTGGCGCTCTATCTTCTCGGCCGCGAGGACGATCGGCATCTGGACCCCGCGTCGAGCGACCTTTGCCTGCGTGAGCCCGAGATGCTTTCCCGAGCCGTCAAACTGCGCAACGACGCGATCGACAATTGGCTGGGCGGGCGCGCTCCGTGGAACCTCGCCGAGTTTTACGCCCGCGCCCTAGTGCTGACCGGGCACGCCGGCACCGCGCTCCTGATCTGCCACAACGTGGCGCGCGCTTTTGCGCGCGGCGGCACCGCTATCCGCTGGATCAAGACGGACCGCAACCACGGCGAGTATTTTGACGGAGCCCGCACCTTCACCGCCCGCATTCTCAATCCGCGGGGCGTGCTGCGTGCCGGACCCTTCGCCGAGCCGTCGTTATTCCACCTTCTCTTCTTCGCTCAGGTCTTCGGCACCCTCGACTCCGGCGACTGGCACCGCTACTTCGGCTCCGCCGCACTCGTCTGGTATATCGCCGCCAACGCGGCCACGGCCGCGCCTCCGCTGGCGGGATTCGGCGCGCAGTGGGCGGCGTCGATCGATTCCGCCGCGCAACAGCTCGGCGGCGCATCGGCAGGCGCCGCGCGCGCCTGGAGTTACGCGAACGCCGCCGGCTTCGTGGAGCTTTCCCGCTTTGGCCGCTCCGCCGATGCCAACCGCCGCGCGGCCCACGTGCAGCTTGCCGGGGCTCTCTTCGGACTGGCGGAAGCTTCGTCCGAGCCGCCCGCCGGCGCTCTCTGGCGGATTCCAGCGCCGAATGACGCGGCCCGCGTGGATGTGGCCGCCACGACGATCGAATCGCTCGATGCCATGGGAAACTCGACCGAGTCCGCACCCGCCGCGGCAGCCGTGCTCCCCGCAGCCCGCCCGATTCGCGAATCCGTGCTGCAGTCGCTGCTGCTCGCGCTCCCGCCGGGTGCAAGCGCCGCGGCATCCGCACAAATCATTTGCACGGTTGAGGAAGGCATCGGCTGCCGCTTCGCCGCTTCGGGTTGGCACGAATCGGCCCTGCAACCGGTGGCGGAGACTGTAATCGACGAACTCGGCTGGAACGCGTTGGAACACGCCGTTCGGCGCCAGGCAGCGTTGCGCGTGGCGCCGAACGCCGTTTCCGGCCAAACATGTTTGTGCGAGCTCGACCTGGGCGAGGGCTACCGGCCCTGCCTGGTCTTGACTGGCGTTTGATCGGTGGCTATGGGCGTAGAACCGAAAATCGTTCCGGACCAGGAAGCCGCCCGCCGGCATCGCGACCCCGCCGCCACTCGCGATCCGGAGCAAGCCGCCCACCGCGAGTCTGCCCGAAAGCAGGCCCACACCCCAAGCAACCATCGGGGCCCAGTCCCTCCACTGGCGCATCCGGCGTTGACTCACCCCGCCAATGCCGTATTGCGCGCGGAATCCGCCCGGCGCACGCAGCAACAGTCCGGCAATCGCGCGGCGCAGCACGCGATTGCGCCCCCGCCGCTGCACTCGCCCGCCGGCGCGCACACCGCACTGGCTCACGCCGAGGCGGTGGATTCAGGCGGGTCCATGCCAGCCGGTTCCGTCGATCGCATGACCGACGGCCAGGCGCAAGCGGCACTGTTGGGCGAGTGGCTCTCCAACACCGCCGCATCCTTCGTGGCCGAGCCTGTCCGCGCGCTGTTCGATGCGCCGCGCGCCCTCGACTTGCGCATCCCGGTGCAATCAGCGTCGCCTCAGCGTCCTCCGGCGGGCGGCGATCCGAAAGTGGCGATTGATGAGGCGCAAGCCGGCTACGGCCGCTTCCTCTCTACAACCGGCCGCCAGCACGACGATATCGTTGAGGAGGCCAACCGGATTCTTCGTGCTCTGGATGCTGCCGCGGAAGAATCGCTGCGCCAGACGGAGACGTCGCTCATGGCGCCGCTCGCCAGCGAAATGGCAGCCCTCGCCGCCAACCGCCGCCAGTTGGAAGAGTCCCTCGCTAAGGCTCACACGACGCTAAATGCCCAGGCCGCCGCCGCACGCCGCCAGATCGCCGGCACCGCATTTGCCGCGCGCCACCGCGTGGACGAGGCGGCATCCGCCGCCGCGGCTCGTCTGCCAGGAATTCGCACCGATCTGACGCAACGCTTTACCACTGTCTATGACGAGGGTGGCAAGGAGGCTACCGCCTCCGGGACCACAGCCAGCACTCTGCTCAAGAGTCCGGAGAAGAAAGCGCAGGTCGCGGCGTCCCTTAAGAGCGAGCAGCAGCGGGCCGATTTCCTCGCCATGGTGGAGGCCAGGCGCAATGGCGTCCCACCCAATCTCGATGCGCTCGCCGAATCCCGCTTGCGCAATGCCACCTTTCTGGGCCAACAAATTCATGCCCGCTTCACGCAGGCTGGAGTCGTGGGCGGCCACACGGTTAGCCAGGAAATCGATGCCTTCGTCGGCTCCATCCGGCTCGGCATCGAGGGCGGGGAAGCAGCCGGCCAGCACGTCGAATCGCTCCGCGATTCCGGTCACAAGGCCGTCGACCGGGCCGAATCGCAAACCCTTTCCGCGCTGCAGGAACAAATCAAGGCTGCGCAGGAGACGTTGCGGAGCGCCCGCACCAATGGAGATGCCCAGCTTGTCTCGCAGCGCTCAGCGGCGTTCGCGCGGTTGAGCCAGATCCGCCGCGCCTCCGTCGATGGAATTCGGGATACCCGGTCGCGCGCCGCGCAGAATCTTTCCGCTGCGGCGAAAGCGGCCCTGGCCACCTACGGCGACTCCGCGCGGCGGCTCGCTCAAACGCTCGAACAGGCCGCCGGACACGGTCCCGCCGCGCTCTCCGAGACCGCCCGTGAAGCGTTCGCCAACGTTGCCAAGACGCTTACCGATGGGCAGAAAGTCCAGGTGCAGCGGCTCGATGAGGTGGGTGAGGGCGCGGGCGGCAGCATCCGCCAAACGGCCGCCGGCGTGCCCATCCAATCGGCCGATGCCGCCGCCGAATTCGACCGCTCGATCAGTGAACAGACCGGCGCCCTGCTCACGCAAGTAACCGACACGGTCCAGCAACAGACTAAGGGCATGTCCGGCATGGCATCCGGCGTGGCTGGCGCCGCCGACAGCTACATTCAACAGCATTCGCGGGCCTGCGCCAAAGCCGTCGAGGAAGAGAAAACCAAACTCGATCCCACGCACAAGGCCGAGCAGGCCAATATCGACAAAGCCGTCGCCGATCTATCCGCCGAAGACAAGAAGAAGGTTGCCGACCCGTTGCCGGACTTCCAGGCCGAACTCGACAAGGCCGCCAAGGAAATCGACAAGCAGTGCGACGGCTGGGCGTCGGCAGCCAAGGGAGCTTTCGGCATCCTCACCACCGACGAAGAAGGCCTGCTGAACGCCCTGCGCGGCCACACACGCGCGCAGGAAGCATCCATCGAATATAAGTTCCGGGACCTGGGCGGCGGGGACCTGCGCTGGCGCCTGCAGTGGGATCACGATCAACCCATCGGTGGACTCAACGACAAGCAGTACGAGGCCTGTCTCGCCTATCTGAATGGCGACGTGGTGACCGGCGCCAAGGCCGAGCTCGCTTCCACCGTGCATTGGTATGGCGGCGAGGGGGAGCATGCCGAGAACATCATGCGCTCGCTCACCGTCGAGCAGCAGCAGGAAGTCGGCAAAGATGCCGTTGCGGCTCGCGTTCACGACAAACTTTCCGGGACGGATCTCAACGTCTTCGACGCGTTGGCGCAGGGCAAGAACGCGCGCGCCGACGCGTACCGCGTGGTCGAAAAGATGGACCAGGCGCGCCGCGACGGCGACACCGAAGCCCAGATGAAGGCAATCCGCCAGTACACGAGTGGCGTCGAACAGGCCGGCCGCCAGCAGTCCGCGAAGGAGCACCTCGAAGACGTACAGCGCGAGTTCGCCGACATTCAGGGCATCGCCGATGCGAAGACCGGCAAACCCGTAACGAAGGAAGAGGCCGCAAAGGCGTTCGCCGATTATGCGGTGGCGGACAAACAGGTCGAGATGCCCGACGAAGGCGGCGGCGTCGAGAGCTATACCGTCAAACTGAACAAGGCTGACGCGATGCTGGTGCGGAATGCCGCCCAGTTTGGTGTGGACAGCCCAGAAGGCAAAACGGCGCGTGTCCTGCACGAGGCCGTGCGCGAGGACGAAAAGCCCAACCTGGAGGAACTGGAAAACGCGACCGTCGATCCGAATCTAAACCCCGCGCGAAATCCGTCGTTGACCCCCGCGCAAAAGAAGCAGGCCGAAGCGGAGCGCGACCAAGTCTTCAAAACCGCCGCCGAGATGGGCCAGGAATTCGGTTTCGCCAAAGTGCCCGACGCTCAGGCTGCCAAAGACGTCCTCACCGAGCGGCTCAGGCAACGCTACGATCTCACCGACGAGAAGGGGAAAGTCGGCGCCGATTACGTCGAGTCGCTGGTTCAAAAGGATGTCCCGGATGCAGCCGCGGGGCTGCGCTACGCGATGCTCGGCCTGGGCACCGACGAAGACCTCATCCACCGCAACCTGCAGCGGCTCTCGCGCCAGGACGTGGAGAAGGTTCGCGCCGACTATCAGGCCCGCTATGGTAGCGACCTGTACGGCGATCTCGGGGTGTATGGGCAGGGCAGCTTCGGCGAGCTATCGGGCGACGACCGCCTGAAGGCGGAAGTCGAACTGATGGGCGTGCCGCAGAACGACAAGGAACAAGCGGAAGTGGCCCGCTACCGCCAGATGCAGCAACGCAACGAGACCGGCGTGGTGGGCAAGTTCCTGACCGAAGGCTCGGGCGAAGATCTCGCGCTGTCGCGGGCGGAGCAACGTCTGAACAGCCTGATCGGCGGCAAGATCGAAACCGACGAGTTCGGCCGCCCGGTGATTCAAACTAACAAGGACGACCCGGCCAGCCACTTCGACGCGAACGGCAACTACACCGGCCCCAATAAGGATGCGTTCACCGTCGAAGTGAATTTCGCCCAGACCGTGGCGGAGAACTACGCGGCGAGCATCGACCGTATCACCAACTTCATTACCACTTCCATCGCCATTCTGGGCGCCGTAGTGGCGACTGTGGTGACCGGCGGCGCGGGGGCTCCACTGCTGGCGGCCGCCATCGCGGGCGCCAGCGGCTTGATGGCTATGGGTGCCAGTTACGCCATCAAGGGCGGCCGCTACGGGTGGGAGCAGGCCCTCACCGACCTGGCCATGACTGGCGTGCAAATGGTGACCGCCGGTGTTGGACAGAGCCTCGGCGCAGCGGCAAAGGGCGGTATGGCCGCGGCCGAAGGGGCGGAAGCTCTCGAAGTGGCGGAAGGAGCCGGCGCCACCGCCGCAAAGACCATGGGCGCCGTCGAGTCTGCCGGCAAGTCCGGAGTTAGCACCGCACTGGAGAACGTCGTTGAGGAGGGCGGCCCCAGTTTCGGACAGATGGTGAAAACCGGTGCGGTGACCGGTGGTATCGGCGGCGCGGGCGGCGCGGCTCTCGACGAGCACACCTGGGACAAAGGCATCGGCACCGGCGTTGGCCGCGTGTTCCTCGGCGGCGCGCGCGGCGCATTCTCCGGCATCGTCTCCTCCGCAATCACCGGCGGCATCGAGCGCATTCCGATCGGTGGCTCGAATCTCGGCGAAATTCTGCAAAGCACAACTGGGCCGGCGATTTCGGGAGGCTTGCTGGCCGGAGCCGGCGGCATGGCGGGCCGCTTCGGCGAGGTGGGTTTCGCCGCCGCCACCGGCCGCTTCCACGGCAATCTGCACGATGCACTGTCGTCGGCTACCGAAGGCGGCGCGCAGCCATTTTTGCAAGGCTTTCTCGAAGGCGCTGCCCGCGGGCCTCACGAACCGGCACACGATGTACACGAGCGGCAGCAAGCCGCCGCCGGAGCTGTGGAGCGCCAGGCCGCGCCGCCCGCCGGAACGCACCCTCCAGTCGAAGATCCACAGCGGGTGGCCGTGCCGGAGCATCAGCCCGAATCGCCGGCCGCCGCACCCCGCGCGCGATCCGAGGAGCCGTCACGCCTTGCTGCGCCGGAGCATCCACTCGAGGTGCCGTCGGCGCCTGCCGCGCCCGCCCCGATGGAACACCCGCCCACACCCGCAGCGCCTGTGGCCGCGGAACACTTCCCCGCCGCCCCGGCGCCCGAAGCGGCGGAACCGTCCGCCGGGGGCGGTGGTGGTGGCGCGGGCCACGCGCCGGGTGGCGGGCCACCGGCGCCTGCTGGAGGCGAACCGCTATTCCCGAATCTCAGCGACGCCGAAATCGACGCGCTCTTCCCGCGGGCCGGTCCATGGATTCACGCGCCAGCCGAAGATCTCGGCCTGCGTTGGCCGGCGACTCAGGGCGGATACTGGGGCGTCGAACCAGCCACCGGCATGACGGTGCAGGAATACCGCTTCCTCGCCTCGCGTGGCATGCCGGTTCTCGACGCCGCTGGAAATCCCGTCGTCGGCCCGAATGCCAACGTGAGGACGCGGATGCGCGTGCATTCTCCCGATCCCACCGCACCCGCCGGATCGGCTTCTCGCGAAGGCTGGACCGTCGGCATCGAGCAGGGCCACGCCCGCATGACGGCCGGTGGCACATGGTTCGACACTCGCTTCAGCACTTTGCCCGACGGCTCGCGTTTCGACGTGCGCCCGTTCCGCCGCGGACCGTCTGGGGAATGGGTGGAGGCGGCGACCGGGCATCCGGTAACCGAGCCCACGCACCTTGCCGCGCTCGACACCTGGGACCGCAACATGGCCGCCAGCCACATTCCGCTGTTTCCGGAAACGCCACCCCCACCGCCGCCCGCACCCGCATCTCCCAGGCCCACGGAGCCCATTCCGCCAGTTGAATTCGAACATGCAGCCGGCGGCATCCCAGGCGCCAAGGCCCAGGGCGATGTCATCCGGCCAACCTCCTCGGGCGGAGTAGGCGCGGGAGCCGCCACCAGACAAAGCGTCAACCGGGCTGTCGAGCGCTTGTTGTCGCCTGAGGGCCCTTTCCACACGGTGGCCTCCGAGAGACCGGATCAACCGTTGCCCGAAATCGAATTGACCGCCCACAACGGTGAGAAGGTCAAGGTGCGCATCCAAACCGGCGTGGAGTTCGAACCAAAGCCGGACACGCCGCTGCCCAGCGCCGAGTACATCCGCGAAGGCGACGGTTACACCATCCGAGTCTCGGCAGGCGCCCGCGCAAGCGATGTCGAACGGGCTCTGGCGCACGAGTTTGCCGAGATTCGCGCTGTGCATCCGAGCGCTGGCTCCACATCGGAGCACGCACTCGCCCCCGGTTCCAAGACCGACACACTGACGGGCCACGAAGAGGGCAGACTGGCCGAGGTGCGCGTTCTCGCGCGACAGTTCAACGAGGCGCCGCCGGATAGCCCCAAGCGGGCCGCGCTTCGCGACGAAGCCGAGCGGCTGGCTGTCCACCTTGGCTTAACGGGCGAGACTCCGCAAGCCAATGCCCGCCTCGGCCGGGTGATCGGCGAATTGGGAGAGGGTTCCGCCAGCGCCTTCCTGAAGGACGCCACCAGGAGCGCAGCATCCAATCCGTTCCTGGAACGTTTGTATGGCGATCCAATCCACGATCTTCGCGTTCTGGCGCGCCGCCTGGAGCGGGCCTCGATGATCGCCGAGTCCCCCAAGGAACTTCAGAATCTGCAGGACCAGATCCACGAAAGCGCTCGCCAGTTGGTCTGGAAGAACGAATTAGTGTACGGCAAGAGAGGGCAACTGCCGGTGAGGGACCGGCCCGAGATCGACGCTCTCAAGCCATGGCTGTCGCCAGCCGAACAGAAGTTGCTGGAGACCGCGGTTGCGTCCGCTTCGGTCCCTAAGACCAGCGAGCCGGATCCGGCGGCTCACGACCCGCATACCGCGGAGGCCGTGCGCGCCGCCTTCGCCGATCAGCCAGGATTCCAGGATTGGCCGAAGATGCGCGAAGCCTATTTCGAAGGTGCCGCGCCTGCCGATATCACGCCGCGACGGCTGCGCTGGCTCTTCGACGAGTGGGCCAGCGGCAAGTTCATCGGCGAGAAAGGCGCGCCCAAGTCGCTCTTCACCGAAGATCTGAGCCCCTCTAAGGGATTTGAAGCCAAATTCAAGATCCAAGACGAGTCGCGCCCCAACCTTCAGTTGCAGGACAGCGACCGGGTGAGCGTTGGCGATCGCGAAATGAGCGTTCGCGAGGCGCTGGATCTGCGGCAACAGAATGTGAAGGCCGCCCAACCGATTCGCGAAGCGCTGGAAAGGGCGCGCGCGGCGGAGGCTCCGGAATCAACCATCCAGGTGTTGCGAGACCAGCTCACCGCCAACATGCGGCCCGTCATCAAAGCTTCCGAAGCCCTTGGCGTTGCCGCGGGCCGCGCGTTCCTGATCGAGCACTTCGGCGGCGTGCTCACAAAGGCTGGTCTCACACCCGAATCGGGCTTCGTGGAAATCCCGCGCGCCGGCTCGGGAGTTCCGGACTTGGTATACAAGCTTCCCAACGGCCAGTTCATCGTGGTGGAATGCAAAGGAGGCGAATCGGGGCTTGGAACCCGGCTGTCCGCCGATAAGACGCATCGTGTCGAGCAAGGTCACATCGAATATCTGAAAAGCCTGGCATCCAACATGGCGAACTCGTCAACCGATCCTGCGATCCGAAAACTCGGCGAAGAGCTCCTGCTGGCGGCAACGAAGGGGCCCATGCCCGAATACTGGAAGGTGCAGCAGCCCTTCGATGAGACGACCGGCCGCGCCGGCGCCCCGTTGGTTTCCCAGTTCGACTTGCCGAAAATCGAACCAAAGAACGCCTCGGATGCGCAGAGCGCGCCAGACGAGAAGAACGCGGCCGAGGCGGGACCGGAGACACCATGACCCAACAGCGCGATGCATGTGCCGCCGGGCTGGATTGGCCGGGCCGCCTGAAGTTTCAAAACCGCTTGCGCGATGCGGTTCTTTCGCGTGGGCCATCCGCCGAAGACGGCCGGGATTTGGCCAACGTGGATTTCGCCCGCATCGCGCTCATGACCGTGTTGCCGAACCAGGAGGTGGAGTGCGCCGCCGCCGTCTGCGAGGCGGCGGCGGCCGGTGCCGCGGCGGCTCTGTCCCGCGTTATGAAGGGAGGCGGCGTGACGATGGAATGGCCGGACGGCGCCCAACGCCGAATGCCAACGGCCGCCGGGGCCCTCGATCCGGCGTGTTGGCTGCGCTCCGTGGCCTGCGCCTTGGTGGCCCGCGATGACGATGCCGTCGAGGTGCTTTGCGAGCCGGTCCACATTTCCGCGGCACAGTTGCCGGCGAAACTCGCCGACGATTTCTGGCCGTTCCTCTGCGCCGCGGTTGCGACCGTTGTGCGGGATCCTTCCAGCGCGGCCGCTTGGCTTGACGACGCCGAGCGGCTGATGGCTCCTGCCCGGATCGGCCAAGCGGATCCCCTGACCGTGGCCTTGGAGTTTCGCCCGTTGGCAGCCCTGGTTCGCGCGCTCGCCAAACCCGACGGCGATTTCGATTCGGCGCTGGCCCACGCGTTGGCGGCATATCGCGAATTGTTTTCCCGCCGCGAGCCTTCCGCCGATCCGGCGCAATTGTTCCACCTGGAGGCGCTTGGCCTCGCTGCACTAGCGTTCGATCGCCAACGCCCCTTCGACCCTTCCGGCCTGCCCATGGCACTCATGAAGGGCGAGTTCCCGCGCCGTCCCGTCACCGTCACGTTCGAATACGCACCGCTCCGGGCGGAGCGCATCGAGGATCCCATCCGATTTCTCGATCTGGAAGGCTTCCCGCGCTCCGCCCGCAAGCACTCCGTCGTCGGGCGCGGAGGCGCGTTGCTGGCGGTCTACACACTCGCCGGCCGCACCGGTTGCCCGCGCGCCCGGGCAACCTTTGTTCTGGAGGGCGGCGACCCCGCTACGCCTCGCGCCCTGGACGCCGGCGATCTAATGCTCCTCAGCGATTTCTATGCGCAGCAGGCCGAATCGCCGCTGGCGGCTGGCGACGAGAAAGCCGCCGCCGGTTGGCTTTCCCAGGCGGTGGAATCGATTGACACCGTTCTGGCGACCGTCGTTCCGCCAGCCGATGCCGTTCCCGCTTGCGAGTTTTTCACCGAACGCGGACGCCGTGCGCGGGATGCCGAGCCCGGCCGTTTCCGGCGCGAACGGCTGGCCGCTTATCGCGCGACGCTCAACCAACGGCGCGAAAGCCTCAGCCGGCCGTCCGGCGAATCCGCCGCACGAAGCTTTGCGCTGCTCACCGCCGACGCGCTCGCTGAGGAAGTCCGGCCGCTTCTTTCGGCGTTGGCGAAGGATCGCTCGGGAGCGGTCATCAAGCGGCTGCGTCCCCGTCCGGAAGACTACGCTAAGGTCTTCCAGCCGGCGGTCGTGGAAGCCGCCCGTCACGCCTATGAGAGCCGCTGGGATGTGGGCGTCGCGATGTCGTTTCCGTCCAGCACTCAATCCGAGCTGCGGATCTTCGTGGCACCGGCCGGCCTGCTCGCTTCCGCCAACGATCTGTCGCGACATTTCCCAGGCGGCTATGCAGCCATCGCCCGCCACTTACAACCGCACAGCGTCTGGGCTGCCTGGACGTTCGTCGAACCTGGAGCAGATAGCGGCCTTGCTTTCGACGGCCTGGTGTGGTGCGACGACCACTGGGCGTGGTTCCCGAAACCCTACCGCTTCCTCGCGAACATTACTGAGACCGCGCATTGATATGGTCACGGCCCCGCTCTACGCGGCGCCTTGTCATGGCTTCACCACGGTCGAGATCGGAGGCCATTGCGTGTCCGAAGAAAGTGGTTTAGAATCAAAGAAGTAGAATGTCGGGGCGTAGCGCAGCCTGGTAGCGCACCTGCCTTGGGCGCAGGGGGTCGGGCGTTCAAATCGCCCCGCCCCGACCAACACAAACGGTGGAGAGTAAGAAGTCCTGGCTTCGGACGGCTATGCTCTTCGCGCAGGAAACGCATCGCACCCCTTTTCGTTGTGTTCTAAATCGCTGCCTGAACTGATAGCTGATGGCAATCCACTCATGCCGCTTAACGAAGCGAGTTACCATACACTACAACATTCCTTGCTAGTGGTAGAGTATTGCACCGCATGAGTCAGAAGAGGGCAATTGTGATCGGAGCGGGCCCCGCCGGATTAACCGCTGCGTACGAGTTGCTCGCGCGGACCGACATCAAACCGATCGTCCTCGAGAAGTGCGACTGCATGGGCGGAATCTCCCGCACGGTGAACTACAAGGGGAACCGGATCGACCTCGGCGGTCATCGGTTCTTTTCGAAGTCGGACCGCGTCATGGAGTGGTGGCTGCAGATGCTTCCCCTGCAAGCGTCCGAGAGCAGTCCGACGGCCATCAAGTATCATCGTATACAGCGAACCGTCACGCCATCCGCGTCCGGTCCTGAACCGGCCGCCGTGGATCGCGTGATGCTGTTGCGAAACCGCAAGTCCCGCATTTACTATTTGCGCCGCTTCTTCGACTACCCGGTGTCCCTCAGCAAGGACACACTCCTCAAGCTTGGCTTGTGGCGCACCTTCAAGATCGGGCTGAGCTACGTGCGGAGCGCGGTCTTTCCTCTCAAACGCGAAGAGACCCTGGAGGAGTTCTTCATCAACCGTTTTGGACGGGAACTCTATGGCACGTTCTTTAAGTCGTATACCGAAAAGGTCTGGGGCGTGCCGTGCAGTCGGATCGGCGCCGAGTGGGGTGCGCAGCGCATCAAGGGCCTCTCAGTCTGGTCAACGCTGCTTCACGCTTTGAAGAAGGCTTTGAAGAGGGTCAGCCGCGACATCGGGCAGAAGGATACGCAGACCTCATTGATCGAACAGTTCCTGTACCCTAAGTTCGGCCCTGGACAAATGTGGGATGAGGTCGCGCGCCGCATCATAGAGATGGGCGGAGAGATCCGTACCGGCTACCGGTTCGAGCGGATCGTCACCGATGGCTGGCAGGTTCGGGCGCTACAGGCCACCGATTCCGTGACTGGGCGTACGGAGACCTTCCAGGGCGACTACTTCTTCTCTACGGCCCCGGTGCAGGAACTGATGAGGTCGTTCGACGTGGCGCCTCCGCAAAATGTGCTGGAAGTGTCGGACGGTCTGGTATATAGAGACTTCATAACGGTCGGCCTGCTGGTGCGCTCGCTCCGAATCCACGACGACACGCTGCAGGGGAAGCGGCTGATCACCGACAACTGGATCTATATCCAGGAACCCGACGTGCTGCTCGGCAGGCTGCAAATCTTCAACAACTGGAGCCCGTTCCTGGTGGCCGATCCGGCAAATGTCTGGCTGGGCCTTGAGTATTTCTGCAATGAGTCGGACGAGACGTGGAACCTCTCCGATGAGCGCATGATCGCTCTGGCGAGTCAAGAACTTAGCAAGATCGGCATCATCGACCCAACCGAGGTGCTCGACGCCACGGTCCTGCGAATGGAGAAGACCTATCCCGCGTATTTCGGCACCTATGACCGATTCGGAGAGATTCGCGCGCACGTGGACCAATATGCGAATCTGTTTCTGATCGGCCGCAACGGCATGCACCGTTACAACAACCAGGACCACTCCATGCTGACCGCCATGATGGCGGTGGATGACATCGTAGCCGGTAAGACCGACAAGGCCAGTCTCTGGGAGGTGAACACCGAGACGGACTATCACGAGTCTAACGACGGACCCAAGTGACCGGTCGAGCCTGCGAGTCGTCCACGGATATCCCAGCTAGCTTGCCTGCGAGGTCCACTCGGCAAGCTAAGTTGCTGTAGCAACTGCGAGCGTCGTGTTCGATCGGTTCGGACGTAATGCCAGGATGATTGCAATGCTTGGTCTCACGCCACACGCGATCCGCGGCACGATCGCCATCGGCCTCAACCTGGGCCTCCCTCCCTTCTTCAGTGTGGCTCAACTGCGCGGGAAGTCAACGGTGTGCCAGCAGCCATTTAGAGCCATCAGCCGCTACATATTGCTGACACCGGCGGTATCGGCCAATACAGGTGGCGGCCAAACTGGGCTATCTTCACTCCAATAGAAAGCTGCAGGGCGAGCCAGATCGTTCCGCGATCTCATAAGTATCTCCGATATGGGCAAGACTGAGGACGTCTTTATCGGCGCGGCTCTTCCGTCAGCCCTCAGTGAATCTGGTGCCCACTTCAAGATAGGTACACCGACGCGCCAGGTCGCCGCAGCCTACTTAGTTGCCTTCGCTTCAGTGATGCCAAGATCGGTCAGGACCTTTGGATTTGCCTCGTCCATCGCCAGCAGGTTGTGACAGGCGTTGCAATCCTGAGTAATACTCTGGCCGTTCTGGGCGTTGTGGCTTCCGTCGTGACAACGGAAACAACCGGGGAAATCGGTGTGGCCGATGTTGAGTGGATACTTACCCCAAGTGACATTCATGTCGGGGAAGATATTGCGATTGTATATGGCCAACACCTGTTTGGCGGAAGCGGCAACCTCGGATTGCCGGGTAGACCAAACCGCCGGGTAGCTTTGGCGGTAATACTGCTCGAACGCGGCGGGAATCCGGACGGCCGCATCCTCGCGGCTCTTATAGGTCACCTTTAGGATTTCGAGCGCCCTCTTGCGCGCAAACGGCAGCGCGGGCGATACCGAGCCGGCCGCCATGGCTTTGTCCAGCGCGCGCTCCGGCACATCATAGGCGTGAGATGGCCGGTTGTGACAGTCGATGCAATCCATCTCGCGCTCTTTGAGCCCGGCGCCGTCGGGTTTCGCGCCGGCGGCGAGGTAGAGAGTCTTGCGGCCGTTATCGTCGTACTCCACCCAGGGGATGTTCTGGCGCGCTTCGTCGGAGTGCCTATAGCGGATGACGACGCCCACTCCCAGGTGCGTAGTGTGGATGCCGATGCCGTGGTTGCCGCCGCCCACCTTCATCAGTAACACGTCTTTCGTGGCTGAGTTAGTCTCGTCTTCGGCAAAGTGGGTGATGACCTCGATGCGGTCCGCGGCATACTTCTGCGGCCAGTGGCACTGCTCGCAGGTTTCCCGCGCGGGCCGTAAGTTATGCACGGGAGCTGGAATCGGCCGCGGATAGGTATTGAAGGTTACCGCGAACACCTGGCCCAGGCCGGAGAGCTTGCTTTGCACGAACCAGGAAGCGCCAGGCCCGATATGACACTTGACGCAGTCGACCTTGGAATGAGGCGAATCCTGATAGGCGGTGTACTCGGGCTGCATCACGTTATGACAGGTCTGCCCGCAGAAGGTGACCGAATCCATGTAGTTGATGGCGCCGTAGCTGAGTTGGCTGGCGATGGCTATGTTGGCGCCAGTGGTGATGAGAACAAAATAGACCAGCCTGCGCAGCTCCGGGTTGCGCCACTCGGGCCTGGGAAAATCCGGTGGATAGATGCCGGTGTGCCTTTCGCGTTTGCGCTTGAGCGACATGCCGAGCGGAATGAGAAACAGACCAAAAAAGAATGGCCCCGGCAGCACAAGAAAGGCCAGAATGCCCATGTAGGGGTTATCCACTTCGCCGCGCAATGTCGTGGGCAGAAGGAAGAGCCAGAACACGGTAGCGGTGGTGACCAGGATCACGCCAGTCAGGCTGATCCAGTTACTGGACAAGTGAATGACCGGGGACAGCCAGCCGCCGAGCCGGCGGTTTGGTGGATTGGGCGTCATGGCGGGTGATCAGTCTCCTATAACTTCCTGCTCGTGCGCGTCCGCGTGCGGTGTGCCGTGCGAGTCGTCCTTCCTCACACTATAGCCAGTCAGAAATGCGGTATTCAGAGGATAGACGTCGGGATCGAAGATGACCGAATAGAAGTGCCAGACCACGATGGCCAGCGCGGCCAGCAAGGCTTCATAGAAATGAACCGACGTCGCCACATCCAGCCAGAGCTTGGGAAGCAGGCGCAGGGCCAGCGAGTTGGCCCACAGCATAATTCCACTGGCGGTCATCACAACCGCGCCCCAGATCACAGCCCAATACTCGGCCTTTTCGATGTAGCTATGCGAGGAGCGCGGCGGCGGTGCGTCTCCCAGGCCCAGGTTGTAAGCGAAGTTAGCGCTGGCTTCGCGCGCGTCGCGCACTTTGGGAATCATTTCCATCCAGTGTCCGCGCAGCTTGCGGCTCACGATGAGCGACACCACGTGAGTAAGGCTCACGGCCATGAAGACCGACGCCGCCACGCGATGAATCAGGCTGCGCATATCATGCCCCTCGGCTATAAGGGCCAGCGGACGCGCCCACCACTGGTCGGGGAACTTGAGCGCGAAGCCGGTCCACGCCAGAGTGAGAAACGAGAGCGCCAGCAGGGCGTGCTGCACCCGTTCGAACGGCAACATGCGGAGCCCGCTGGGAGCGCGGCTGGGCAACGGGCCCGCGACCGAGCCGAAACGCGCGCGAATCAGTTTGCGGAACCAGTCGCCGCCATTGTGCAGCAGCATGAGGCCGATGGTGACCGGGATCACCAGCAGGTAGAACTGGCGAATCCACGCGAGCGCCGGCGGCTCGCCCGCGCCGTTCGCCACGTGCACCTGGCCGATGGCGAATCGCTCGCCGGCGCCCGGATGGCATTGGCCGCATGTCTTGGGCAGGTTCTTCGGGTTGATGGTGGAGCGCGGATCGGAAGAGGCCAGAATGTTGTGAATGCCGTGGCAACTGGCGCAGTTGGCGACGGTCTGCACACCTTGCTTGGCGGCGAGCCCGTGGTAGGAAGCGTCGAAGCTCACCAGGCGGTCGGATGGCATGCCGAACTTGCGGCTGAGCCGGACGTCTCCGTGACAACTGCCGCACGTCTCGCGGATGTTGGCGGCGTTGACCGGCGAGGCGGCGTTGCTCGGTTTGATGATCTTGTGCTCGCCATGGCAATCGGTGCAGAGCGGGGCCTGCGTGATGCCCTTCGCCACCGCCTGTCCGTGAACACTGCCGCGGTATTCTTCGGCCACGGCGGCGTGACACATGCCACAGGTATCGGGCACTGCCGTCCGGAAGGCGGGCGAGGCGGGCGGCAACAGTTCATGCGCGCTGCCATGGCAAAGGCCGCAATCGGGCGCGCTCTCATCGCCGTGCTTGCGCGCCTGGCCGTGGACACCGCTTTCGTAATCGCCGGCCTGATCGGCGTGGCAGTTCGCGCACTGCGGTTTGGGTATGCCCGCCTTGTGCGGGTACGTGTCGTGCGACTCGTGACAGGTGTCGCAAGTCAACCCTGCATGCGCGCTCTTGGGCAGCTTCTGCGCCTGGTCGTGACAGCCGGCGCAGTCGAGCGAAGGAGCCGCCACCATCCGCCCGGCAGCAGCCCAGAAAACAAAAGCCAGCAGGGCAATTCCCGGCCGCGCGCCAACCCGAGGAATCGCCCGCATTCCGCCGTTAGACCCCCGACACCCAGCTCTGATACACGTACACGGCGCCCAGAATCGCGCCGTATACGACCGTGGAAGCAGTCAGGATCTTTCCCCACTTGTCAATCTGATCGAGCCTGTGGGCAATGGCTTCCTGTTGCGACACGACCGGACCACCCGCCTCGCTCACGTGAATCAGGTCGTCTTCACCCGCCGACACAAATCTGCGGTAAACGAGCAAGCCGATCACCACCAAGGCCAGCGCAACCCAAAGCACTACAAACGGAGTATAGGGACTCATTGAAACCTCCTCGTTGTCTGCGTTGTGGAATTGTCGAAGATCGAGCGCGCCGCCATCGGCGAACCCGACTTGTCATATGCCGGTATGAAGGCGCTCATGCTGCTGGAGCCTCGGCCAGACTCGTTCCGGATATTGCAATCCCATTCTAACTGAACACGCAACAAGCGAAAAGGGCTCCTTATGCGGACTCGAGGGGCAGAGCACGCTAAAGGCCGCAGAGAAATGGAACCTAAGTTATTGAATTTTACAACGTCTGCTGGGGGGATGGCCGTGGTGTGGGGCTATTGGCGCAGAGTCGCCTTGCACAATGGGGGAAATTCCGCCCAAAACGTCAGATTTGCCGGAATTTGCAACACGCAGTGCGGCGGCCATCACGGCTAGTAACACGGTACTCATAGGATCGTTTTGGGAGAGCACAGAAACCAGGCCCGCGTCCCAGGCTTGGGCCAGCAGTTGCGGATCCTGCCGGGTAATCAACACGATCCGTTCGGGGTGAGAAAGGGGGAGGGGCAGAAGCCCGAAAGCGGCCTCGTCTAGCACGAGAACAGAATCCGCGCCGGAATCCGGCCTGGCAACCGATTCGACGTGCCATGAGCAACTGCGGCACAGAGCTTCGCGCAGCGCGGCCGCATAAGCGCCGTCGGCAAGCGCAAGCTGAACTGTATGCAACACGGCGGACTTCATGCCTCCACCCGCCACGGGCTATTTCTTTTCCTGATAGCCGTCGAGGCTCTTGTGCTGGTGATAATACTGGCCGGCTGCCGTCAGGTTCTTGTTCATTTCGGCCTTATCCGCCGACACCTTGGCGTGGCAGTAGACGCATTGCTTCTTGGTAGCCTTCATGTAGTCCGTAGTGGCGAACGAGGCTGTCGTCGAAACCAGGAAACCGCCCAGCAGGATGGCAGCGGGCACGATGACTTTCAAATGGGACATGGCACCTCCATGGCGCAAGTTTGCAATTGCATCGCCACGGCCAAATCCCTGCTTTCCGATGGTGTTAGCGCCCAACAAGCGGCCGCAGGCGGGGCAATTCCCCCGTTTGGCGGGCGGTCGGCTGGGGGTAGTGCCCCAACAGGTCTGCTATACTGAGGCCAAATCGTGCTGTAATGTCGAAACTCACACCTGCATGGCAGAGGGTTGGTGTTCTGGAGTCGGTTTTCGATCAGCTTTCCGATGCGCTGGTCCTTTATGACCCGGAATTCAGGGTCACCGGCGTCAACCGGGCGGCCGAAAAACTGTTTGGCATCGCTGCGGCCGACATGCTGGGCAAGCACTGCCAGGAGGTTTTCAAATGTCCCGTTTGCGAACCGGGCTGCGGCGTGTTGGTGGGTTTGAACCAGGCGCCCAACGCGCCTTCTTGCACAGTTCGTCTGCACACCGAAAACGGTAGGGAGCGCCTGGTGGTGATGCACACCACGCAGATGTTCGACGAGAACGCGCAGCTCACCGGGGTGGTGGCGACCATCAAGGACGTCACCGACGAAGCGGCGCCGCAGCGGCGCGAAGTGATCGCCGAATCCGGCCCGATGCGCGAACTGGCGAATTTCGTCCGCCGCGTGGCGGCCAGCGAAGCTACCACGATCCTGCTCGATGGGGAAAACGGAACCGGCAAGGACCTGATCGCCAAAACGCTCCACTATCAGAGCCTGCGCCAGGCCGAGCCGTTTATCGCCATCAACTGCGCGGCGATTCCCGATTCGTTGCTCGAGAGCGAATTATTCGGTTACGAAAAAGGCGCCTTCACCGACGCGCGGACGCAGAAGCGCGGCATTTTTGAGCTGGCCGACAAGGGGACCCTGTTCCTGGACGAGATCGGCGAGATTCCGATGATGCTGCAGGCCAAGCTGCTGCGCGTGCTGGAGGAACAGACCTTCCGGCGCCTGGGCGGGCTGAAGGACATCAACCTGGATCTGCGCGTAGTGGCGGCTACCAATAAGAATCTGCGCGAGGCGGTCAAGGAAGGCGCGTTCCGGCAGGACCTGTACTTCCGCCTGAACGTGATCCAGATATCCATCCCGCCTCTGCGCGAGCGTCTGGACGATATTCTGCCGCTGACACGCTTCTTCATCGACCACTACAACCACA
The DNA here is from genome assembly GCA_964520085.1 of uncultured Solibacteraceae bacterium. GTDB lineage: Bacteria > Acidobacteriota > Terriglobia > Bryobacterales > Bryobacteraceae > Bog-375. Next base: position 18,854 of record CAZFOP010000008.1, read on the forward strand.
AATTCCGGCGCAGCATCGAGGGCGTAAGCGACGCGGCTGCGAAGCTGCTGTTGTCGCACGACTGGCCGGGCAACGTTCGCGAACTACGCAACGCGATCGAGCGCGCCATGATCCTGGAAGAATCGGCCCTGATCACGGCGCCGAGCTTGCCGATTAGCGTCGCTCACTCCGATTCGGGAACGGCGCTACCGGTGACGCAGGCCACCGAAGCGGTCACCGATGGCCTTTCGCTCGAAGACAACGAACGCAGCCTGTTGGCCCGTGCACTCGAAAAGACCAACGGCAATCAGACGCAGGCCGCGCGGCTGCTGCGCGTCACACGAGACACGCTGCGCTACAAGATGAAGAAGTTCAATTTGCGCTAAGAGCGCGGGTGCGTGCCGGGCACACTGTGCGCGGTTCCGCACGGAGTTCGGAGATGTGCGGCCGTGGTAAGTTGGTCGTTTCAGGAGATCGTCGGCAACCTTTTGTGGTGGGGCATGCTTTAGCTTGCCCAGATAGCCATTTTGGCCATCTCGGGCGGTAGCCGGCAACGTGCGAGGTGCTAGGAAACGCTTCGGTGGGATAGTTGGTTCGGAGCGAAGCTGGGGCGCGTCGGTGACACGATTCTCTCAGTTTCCGAACGGAGGGCAGGCGTGAAACTATATCGAGCGATCATCGTGGGTTTGCTGGCGGCGATGCTGGCGGCTGCGCAATCGGCGCGCCCGCCGCGTGTGGCGCTGGTGAATATTCAGGACGCCATCCTGGCCACCACCGACGGCCAGAATGAAGCCAAGGCGCTGGACGCCGAATTCGGGCCGCGCAAAGCGGCTCTCGATGAGGATCAGAAAGCCATTACGCAAAAGCAGGGCCGGCTGGATCGGGAAAAGCTGAGCGACGACGAGCACAAGAAACTCCAGAAGGAGATCGACGACGCGACCGTGGTGCTGAACGCCAAGATGGACCAGGCCGACGCCGACCTGGACCGGGCGCAGAAGAAGACGCTGGCCGGACTGGGCAAGAAGATGATTGCGGTGATCGTCGAGTTCGCCACCAGCACCGGCTATGCGATGGTGTTCGACACCAGCACATCGCAGGCGCCACTGCTGTATGCCGACAACGCGACGGATATTACCAGCGAGGTAATCGCGGCTTACGAAATCCGGCACAAGGCCGCCGCGGAGCGCTGAAGCGTGGGCACCGGTGGGGCAGGTTTCAACCTGCCAACGCCCGCTTGCGGGCGCGTTTCTTTTCGTCTTCCAATGCTGCTTGCGGCGATGGCCTGCGCCCTCTCCGCGCAAAGCGTCGATATCTACTCCGAATTCTCACGCATCGATCCATTCGGCGAAATCGTCCCAGCCGACCGCGGCGGAGAGCCGCGCGAAATTCTCTCGCCGGCGGTGGCGCGCAATGCGTGGGCTTCGTTCCACGTCGTGATTACGGCGCCGCCCAGAACCACTTACCTGCTCTACGTGGTGCCTAATCCGCTCAACGCATGCCGCGTGGCGCTGTACCGGGAGCATTTCGAGAAAACGCCCGCCGCGTGGGTGCCCGACCGGCTCACCGAGTTGACTCGCCTGCCCGATTTCGGCGTGATGCCCGATCCGGCCGATGGCGTGGACGGCCAGACCACGCGCGCCTACCTGCTGGATCTTTGGATACCGCCCGACGCAGACGTTTCGCGGTTCCGGCTGGAGGTGCAGTTGAAGGTGGGCTATTGGGTGGTACGGCCGATGGAGGTGCGCGTGATCGCGCCACGCGCCCCCGATCTTCCTGTGTCAACCGGGCCGGTCCCTTTGCCGCCGGCTTCGGCCGGCGCCGATGCCGTAGCGCTGGGCGCGCTGTTGGATTACAGGAACCGCACCTATCCGCCGCCGGAAACTTTGCGCGCCATCATCCGCCGCAACGCCGAGCAGGATATGGCGCTGGCGAGCCGCCTGGATCAAGAAGTCGCCGGTCCGGATGCCCTGCGCCAGCGTTGCGACGCCCTCAAGACGGGTAGCGGCGATAACGCGATCCCGCGCGCGGCCGACGCCGAGTGGTACCTGCGCCTGCGCGATTGGATCTACGCCGAAGCTCAGCGCAAGCCGTTGGAGTTCTGGTAACGGCAAGAGCGAACGGCAATCCGCCGTCGCCCATCCGTGCTACGGGCCAAAACCACTCCAAGGGCACGACAGGCCGAGCGTTTGAGTAGAGTGCTGGGTTTAACGTGCGGCTCTTCGGGCACGTAACCGATCTTCTTCTGGAAAGCGGTGAAATCGTCGTACACAGTGCGGCCGTTGTAGAAGATCTGACCTTCGGGTGGTTCGATGAGGCCGGTCATCATCTTCACGGTGGTGCTTCCGCCCGCGCCGTTGGGTCCGAGATAACCGAGGATCTCGCCGGGCTGGAGGGTGAAGCTGACCTGTGTCGCCGCCGGCGTGTGGTGGTAGAACCTGGTGTGGGCGCGCGCTTCGAGTATGTCCGAAGCCCTGCAGAAGTTGGACTCCGGGAAGGGGAGGTTGGTTCCTGGGCGGGATGTGGTAGTCTGATGCACGGCCCAGGCAAAGCGTTAGTGTTTGATTAGTGGACAGTCTCCATATTGCCGGCGATCCGGCAGGAGCCGGCGATACACCAGTTCAGCGGCTAGGGCGTGTTATGGCTTGGTGGCAGTCGTCCGCCCATTTCCGAGTGTGTCAGCCGCGCGGGAATCGGACTCCAGGCGGCTTGGTGTCGATTTACTCGTGCTCATGGCGGGGTGGAACGTCCACGGTGTTTGCCAGCGAAGAAAGCACAAGAAGAGTTAATGGGACAGTGATCGCATTTGGGATTGCTGCGTTTGCAAAGGGTCTGGCCGTGGCGTTTCAACAGCAGGTATGCGCGTGTGCGAGCGTCAAAACTCTTAGGGACTTCCGCTTCGATCGCCTCCTGCGCCTCTCGGTACGTCACGCCGTAGTTCTCGCGCTCCTGGCCGCGCTGGATGCGCACAAGCACATGCGGGCAATTTGAGGGAACAGCGGGAACCGGCGCAATTCCCCCAAAGAGCAATATGCGGTCTGCACCCGGATCGGCAATGTTCGGAAACCGTTTTAGCGCCTGGCGAACCTTTGTCAGCGGTCCGGCGAGGGCCGCGCGCAAATCGCCGCCGTACTCATCCTGAATCCGGGCAGCGATTTCCATAAGGCGCACCGCTCGGATTTCGGGAACCATGCCGCCCGGCTTCAAGGCCCGCGCGAGCCTCGCGGCGCCGGCTGCGAGGAGTTGCCGTGGCTCTACGCCGACCTCCGTGTTCAATGCCTCCCACCCTTTCTGGCAGGCGGCATCACTCGCTGGATATCCGCAGTGCCACCACACCAGAAAATCGTAAGGGTCGGTTGGCCAGCACGGCTTCTGATTCCCGTAAAGAGACTCCAATTGTCGCAGGATTCCCGCGATGTTTGAATCAACTCTTTGCATGGGCTGCCACGATAGTATAGCCTAGGTGAACGTGTTAACTCCGGAGGTCATCCGGGCCCAGCCGAATCCTGCGGTCGGCCACATCCGCGGGTAGGGCGTTACACGTCAACTTGACGCGATGCGGACTTCACGCGGCAATCTTTCAGCCCCCCGTCCGTGGCGGCTTTCTCTGAGTGGGCGACTTCCTGCTGCCGCCCTCCCAAACGGGTGAGGGTCTGGCCGATAGGGCATACCGAATGGGTAAAGGCGCAGCGCTTCGACCAGCCGCTCCGGGAGGCGACGCTCGCTTGGCCCGCTCCACCCGGAACCCGTACGCCGATTAGCTGGGCGCTAGCTCGCTGAGGTAGCACGGGTATGACGCCTGGGCGCTACTCACCTCGGTCAGGTCAACCTCGATGCTGCGGACGGGGCTCTGAGCGCTCGTCTCGGCGATCAAGTCGCCAGAAGGCGCGAACGCAAAGCCCCCACCTCCGAAGCCGACCTCTCCACCGACCCGATTCGACGAGACGACGTAGCACCCAGAGACGATGGCGGCCATCGCAGCCGCTGTCTTCCAGCGGGCGTGGGAAGAGCCGGCCGCCCGGGGGGCGGCGATCACGTTCGCCCCGCGCCGACGGTAGTGCCGCGCCCACTCATTGAACATCAACTCGCTGCAGAGGAGCACCCCCACGACGAGTTCACCCACCGACACCGGCTCGAAGCCAGGACGAGTCGTGGAGAACCATCGGGCTTCGTAGAAGCCGGGCTGATCCGGAAAGTAGTGTTTCTGGTGGACGAAGCGGAAACCATGTGGCTCGACGAGCGAGGCCTCGTTGACCAGTCGGCCTTCCGAGAGGATGGGAGCGGAGGTCATCACCGCGCGGGCATCTAACGCGCGGAGGGCAGCGACGCCGTCCCTGTGGAGCCTGACGCTCGCCGCGGCACGAGCCGGATCCACCCCGGGGGTTGTTGCGAGCCAGGATCCGAACGGAAGCTCGTTCATAACCATCAGGTCAGGGGCTTCGGCCGCGACGCGCTCGGAGAGCCGGGCCCAGCTTGCGTCTTCGGGTATGGTCCCGTCGGGCAACTCGCAGAAAGTGATACGCATTAGTGGAGTCTACTTGTAGTAACGGGGCAAAATCAACTGCAGCATTGCAGGTGCAGCGGTGCCG
>CAZFOP010000009.1:0-21529 GCA_964520085.1 uncultured Solibacteraceae bacterium
CAGCGTTCCCGTTTTCACCATCCGAAGCGCGCACTCGGCAACCTTCGCGCAAGGCCAGACCGGCACCACCTACACGCTGACCGTGAGCAACGGCGCCGGGGCCGCGCCGGCCAGCGGGACGGTGACCGTCACCGAGATTCTGCCTGCCGGCTTGACGCTAGGATCGATGGCAGGCACCGGCTGGACGTGTGCCGCGCCCACCTGCACGCGCACCGACGCGTTGAACGGCGGCTCCTCGTATCCTGCCATTACCGTGACGGTGAACGTGGCGGCGGTCGCGCCGGCTCAGTTGACCAACCAGGCGAGTGTGTCCGGAGGCGGCGCGAACACGGCGGCCCGCGCCATGGACTTCACTCTCATTGGGCCCCCCAGCTCGCAGGCGGCGCCATCGATCGCCTCCGGCGGCATCGTTCCCGTAGACAGCACGGTGGGGACGGTCCAGTCCGGCGAGTGGGTGTCGATTTATGGGACGATGCTCGCCAGTTCGACGGCGACCTGGAGCGGGAATTTCCCGACGTCGCTCGGCGGCACCAGCGTGACGCTCGACGGGAAGGACGCCTATCTCTCTTTCGTCAGCTCCGGCCAAATCAACCTGCAAGTGCCGGATGACATGGCGACCGGGTCTGTGCCCGTGGTGGTAACGACCGACAGCGGGAGTGTGACATCCAGCGTGACGCTCGCTAAGTTTGGTCCGGCATTCTTCCTACTTGACGCGAAACACGTGGCCGGAATCATTCTTAGGTCGGACGGATTGGGCGCTTACGGTGGAGGTACGTATGACATCGTCGGCCCGACCGGAACGTCGCTCGGGTTTCCGACGGTTGCGGCGAAAGCGGGCGACATCGTCGAACTGTTCGGCACTGGGTTTGGACCAACCAACCCGGCGGTAGCGGCCGGGAAACCGTTTTCCGGAGCCGCGGCAGTTACCAATCCGGTCAGTCTTCTCATCAATAGCGTGACTGTCACGCCGAGTTTCGCAGGTTTGTCCGGCGCCGGTCTGGACCAAGTCAACCTGACGATTCCGGCGGGTCTGGGCACGGGAGATTTGCCGCTGGTGGCCGCCGTGGGAGGAGTGCAAACGCCTTCGTACGTCGTCATTTCGCTCAAATAGGACGGGCGAATCCCGCGGTTCGCGTTCCCGAGAAGGTGGCACAGATCTTGAGCTATCTGGGCGATGTACCTGCCGAAGAATAGAACGGGAAAGTGCGCGGAATCCTCGCCGGTTCAGGCTTCGATACCAAGGCGAAGGCAGCCGCCCGGATTTTGCTGAGCCTCATACTTCGCAAATACAGTGTGCGGATCTGGTTCTCAGGACGTGACCACGATTCTCAGCGCGCCAGCCGGCCCGTCCTTGTCGATAGATTCCCGTGGGGTAGTGAATGACGCCAGCTACACCGCGCCGGTTGCGCCAGGCAGTATTGCCGCGGCATTCGGAGACTTTATACTCTCCTCGCCGCTCAGTGTCACGCAATCGCCGCAGCCCACCAGTATTTTCGGCCTTTCCCTTCAGTTCGGAAATGGCATGCCGGCGCCCTTGTTCTTCGTGTCTGGCGTGCAGGTCGACTTCCAGGTCCCCTGGGATTTGGGCGGCCAAGCGCAGAGCGCCCTGGCTGCCACTTTGAGCGGGCAGACCAGTGCTGCCCAGATAGTCAGCCTCGCACCGTTCAATAGCGCCGCGGGATACGGACTGCGCCGGCTCGCAAGCCAGGGCGCAAGCCGCATGAAGAGAGACTGCCTGACGGTGCAGCGTCTTATGGCCGGTTCGATCCGTCTCGTCGAGCTATGGTGGTTGCGAGACCCTGTCGAGCCGCTTCGAAGTCCGGTTTGATCCGCAGCGCCTCCGAGAACTGCGCAATGGCTTCGTCGAGCCGCCCCAGGCTGGCCAGTAGCCGGCCCAGATTATTGTGGAGGCTCGCATCGTCGGGCTTGACCCGCGCCTCGGCGGCGAACTCGGCGACTGCTTCGTTCAATCGCCCCCGGCTCAACAGGGCGACTCCCAAGCTATGGTGCGCCTCGGCTTGGTCGGGCCGGAGCCGGATCGCCTCATAAAACTCCTGTACCGCCTGGTCCGTGCGTCCCATGGAGGCAAACATCCTCCCCAGCACGACGTGCCCGTCGGCATCCTCCGGTCTCAGTCGAACCGCCTCCCAGAACTCGCGCAGAGCTTCGTTGGTGCGTCCCTCATTGAACAAAAGCGCTCCGTACCCGGAATGGCCTTCCACATTGCGAGGTTGGAGACTCAGCGCTACCCGGTACTCGGTCTCAGCGTCATCCATCTTCCCTGCCCGTCTGAGAATCGTTGCCATATTGACATGCGCCTCCGCGTAACCCGGTTGGACGCGGATGGTCTCGATTACCTCCCTGCGAGCTTCGTCGTTCCGCAGTTTGCTCAGATAGTAATCGGCCAGGTTATTATGCGCGACGTAGTTATCCGTCGTCACGTCCACTGCGTGGCGAAACAGCAACTCGGTATTGGCCCAGTATCCGAGTTGGATCCAGGTTAGTACCATGCAGGCCGAACAGGCTGCGAACGCTAAGACGCAGGCCGCAGTTCTGGCGCGTGGCCACCGCCGGAGAATCTCCGCCGCTCCCCAACTCAGCATGATGGCAAGGCCCACCGTCGGCAGGTATGTGTAGCGATCCGCCGAGGACTGCCCTCCCACCTGGACCAAGCCAATCACTGGCACAAGAGTCCCTAGATACCAGAGCCATCCGACCGCAAGATAGGGGTAAGAACGAAACCAGCGCAGCACCAGTGCCGTGGTGCTCAACAGGATGGCGCCGGCGGCCACCACATGCCATGCCGGCAACCGATGGGAGTATGGGTAAAACACGGCCAGATTGGCGGGCCAGAACATCCTGGCGATATACGCAATATAAGTCACCAGCGCATTCGCAACCCGCAGACCGGCGTGCAGGGAAGTGAACGATTGGATCGCGTGCCCCTTTTGCTGCGCAAGGTATGTAACCACCGACGCCGTGGCGGCAAGCGCGAACAGCGGCAGCTTCTCCCAGAGAATGGCGAGCCGATTGATGCGGCGCAGGGGCCAGACGTCCAATAGCAGGAGCACAAATGGCAGCGTGACTGCCATCGGCTTGGCCATTAGACCGCAGGTAAACGCGAGCAGGACTAGCAAGTAGCGACCCGCGGCGGGCCGCTGCGCATACCGCGCGTAACACCAAAGCGTCAGGCACCAGAAGAATGCGCACAGCACATCCTTCCTTTCCGCGATCCAGGCCACGGATTCGACGTGTAAGGGATGCAGAGCAAACAGGAAAGCCGCAAACGCGCTGCGCCACAGGGCCCCCGTCATCCGCTTCAGCGCGGCGAACAAGAGCAGAGTGGCCACCGCGTGCAGCAGAACATTGGTCAGGTGATGCCACCCGCTGCGCAGCCCGAAGAATTGGTAATCCAGCATGTGAGAGATCCGCGTCAGTGGGAACCAATTCTCAGCGTCGCTGGAAGTGAATGCCCAAGCCAGTCCGTCCCAAGTCAGTCCGCCGCGCACATGGTTATTCTGGGTGACATACTCCGGGTCGTCGAAGTTGACAAAATCGAAATGCCAAACTTGGCCGTAAACTGCAAAGGTGGCGAGAAACAGTAGCAGATAGATGCGCCACTCGCGCGTTCGATTTCGCTCGCGAGCCGGAGCTATTGCGTCGCCTTCAGCCAGCGCGGCGCGAGCCTGGTGTACACGTCTGGATCGTTTCCCCACGAGTCTTGTGCTGCCATCCTTCCGCCAGCCCACGATGGTGGCGTCGACGGGCGGCCTGCACGCGCGTTCACTTCGCCACGGCCGGGGATTCAGCCTGACCGGCCAACGCGCGTCTGCCGCGTCTTGCCCGCCATTTTAACAGCGTTTGCATTTCTTCACTTCGCACAAACGCCGATCCCGTGTGAGGCGCCCTGACGCGGGCGCCCGTTGCAACGAGCGGAAGTTGGTATATACTACCAGAACCCCTGTGAGGGGACAAAAGGAGATTGCAAATGAAAGCCTGCTACCGCCTCGTTGGTTTCCTGTTGTTGCTTGCGCCCGCCGTCTTTGCGCAGGAACACTACACCGAAGGTCCAATCTGGCGCATTCAACTGATCCGGGTAAAGCCCACTCAGATGGATGCCTACCTAACAAGTCTGCGCGAGACCACCAAACCGATGATTGAGGAAGAGAAGCGTCAGGGAATGATCGTGGACTACAAGATCTTCTTGAAGGAGACGAAAAACAATCCCCAGGACTGGGACATCTGTGTCGCCATCGAGTATAAGAACCATGCGGCATTGGACGGCCTGGACGCAAAGGGCGAAGCGGTGCGAGACAAGATCATGGGGGGAAAGAGCGCCGCCCACCAGCTTGCCGAGAAGCGGGCCGAGATTCGGGAAATCATCAGTTCCGAGTTATTGCAGGAGGTTTTCCTGAAGTAGCGGGAGGGACCTGCTTGCAGGGCCGGGTCGAGGGGATTCGGCCCTCCAGAATAACGGCTCCAAGCGATGCCGCTGTGGTAATACCAACCTGTTTGAAGAGGAGGCTGTCTATGCACCCTGAGAATGGTGCCGAAGGTCCGTTGACTCCCGGTCTGGTTTTCGAAATGCTGAACGCGCATCAGCGCACAGCGGCTTTAAAGGCAGCGATCGATCTCGATGTCTTCCGGGCCGTGGGTGAAGGACCGGGAGATGTGGCTTCCATCGCGCGCCACTGTTCGGCATCCGAACGCGGTATTCGCATCTTGTGCGATTTCCTGACGATCTACGGCGTCCTGGCTAAGGTGGACGGGCACTACCGGCACACGGCGACGAGCGCCGCGTTCCTCGACCCACGTTCGCCTTCGTCCTTAGCCTCCATCGCACAGTTCCTCGGCAACCCGGCCATGCGTGAGCCTTACGATCGTCTGGCAGAAATCGTGCGCAGCGGCCGCACCGTCCTGCCGGGCGATGGCAGCGTGGAACCGGAGAATCCGATCTGGGTTCAGTTCGCGGAAACCATGGCGCCGATGATGGCCCCCATGGTTGGTCCGCTAGGCGCGGTTGTGCTGAAGGGATACGCCGGACCGATGCGCGTGCTCGATATCGCCGCCGGTCACGGCCTGTTCGGCATTGAAGTCGCCAAGCAGAACCCGCAGGCCCACGTCACCGGTCTCGATTGGGCTCCGGTGTTGCGCGTGGCGCTGGACAATGCCCGCAAGGCCGGGGTCCAGGACCGCTACAACATGCTGCCGGGCAGCGCCTTCGAGGTCGACTTCGGCGGGCCGTATGACGCCGTGCTGCTCACCAACTTCCTCCACCACTTCGATCAGCCGACCTGTACGGGACTGTTGAAGAAGGTCCACGCCGCGCTGCGGCCCGGCGGGCGCGCCGCCACGCTCGAGTTCGTGCCCAATGAAGACCGGGTTTCGCCGCCCATGGCCGCAGCGTTCAGCATGACCATGTTGACCTCCACGGTGGCGGGCGACGCCTATACTTTGAGCGAGCTCACGGCCATGTACCACGCGGCAGGCTTCGAAGACGTCACCGCACATCCCATTCCGATGAGCCCACACACGGTGGTCACGGGACGCGCCTGAGCAAGTTTTGATTTGCTGTGCACCTCGCGTTGTGATGCTGAAGAATTCGCGCGCGCGGCGAAATCCTTGCCGTTCACGCGCAGGCGCGCATAGCCATGGATGTCGTTGCATTCCACATAGGATCGCTTGCCGGCGGTTTGGTGGCCAGCGTAACCTGCTTGTGAAACTTAGTGACTGGCGTGTCGAGGGGAAATTCCGCTATAGTGTTTCCGCCAGGGAACGGTGATCTGTTGCCACGGGCGTTGCACCAGCAGCGCCGCCGTGCCCAAACGTTGGATTTGAAACTCGAAAGTGATCGACTCTCGCGACGCATCGCGAGAGTCAGACGGGAGTCTTCTTACGCAGGCGGCATCTCGTGCCGATGCCGCCCGCGCGCTCGTCGGTTCGTCCGGCTGCGACTCGATCAGTAACCCGAGTAGAGGTTCGGATAACACGGAGCCGGCTGCCAATAGCCGTATCCGTCATAGTAACCGCAACCGGAACCCGAGTAGTAGCCCCAGCCGAATGGGATGCCGATCCCGATGCCAAAGTACGGGCGAGCCCAGAAGCTTCCGCCGTAGTAGTAGCCTCGGCCTGCGTAGAACCGGCCAGGGTAGTAGGCGCCTCCGCCGTGGTAACCGCCGCCATAGTATCCCCCGCCGTAATAGCTGCGCCCGCTGGAATAGCCGCGGCCCGCATAAGGAGCGGCATAGCTGCGCGCGCCGCCGGAATAGCTACGGCCCAATGGCGCCGGGGCGGAATAGCTGCGTCCTCCTCCGCCCGAGAACGAGCGGCCGGAAACACTGCCGCCGGAGTGTCCACCGCGTCCGCCGCCGCCGCGCTGGGCCAGTGCGGCCGTAGGGCCAAGCAACATCAGCACCACGCCGAGAGCAAGCGCTGGCATCGCGGATTTGAACGACACTGTCTGCACTGTCCGATTCATAACAGCCTCCAATACTTCCAGCACTGTTATATGCAAACCACTTGCCAATCCCAAGTCGCGGAGAACAGATGGCTTACGCAATGGCGAGCCGCAAACCCCTGGCTGAAAACCACCGCTTGGGGTGCACCTCAGCCATGCCGCCAAGCTTAGGGACAATTCGATCAACTGCTGGGGCCACGCGAGGATCTGGGCAAACTCCTCCGCCTTCACGAACACCGACGCAGGCAAGCTTTGGACGATTTCCACTGCATCGACTGCACCCGGGAGCATGACGGCGATCTACATCGATGGCGGGGATTCTCCGTTGATGAACTTCGTGTTCGAGAACTGCACGTCCTACATGCCGAGCCGGCCCGCCAAGATCACAGGAACGAACACCGCTCCGATCCTGTTCAAGAACATCAAGCTGAACGCAACCTTGGTCAGGAGCGTCGACCAGTTAACGCGGGCTGGTTGGGAGATTTCCGTCCCGATGAAGTTCGAGGTGACCAGCCGGCCAGCCACGGGCGGGCGCGGTCCCCAATCCGCGCAGAAGTAGGCGGCCTCCCGCAGAATGGGCCGCTTCCCTAACCGGCGCGGACGTTGCTCACTGTTGCTACCAGGCGCTACCCAGCATCCCAACCTCGCAACCGCCTTCGTCGCGGTCGCACGCACAACTCGGCGATCCCGCGCCCGCAGATAGCATCCACATGGGGCATCGCGTTGAAAGGCCGGGCGGCGTGGCCCCCACGTTAGCTGGCAGAGTGGCGCCGCGGCCAGGTTCCGGGTCGGGGCCGTTGTCCACATCCTGATATCCCTGGAAGCTGTACGTGCGCGAGGCCGTACCGGCCAACTCGAAAGCCAACCCGCGGTAAGCGGTGAGGTTCGTGAAGCCCGTCGGCAGCGGCGCGTTCAGCAAGTTCTGCCCGTTCAGGGCGCTCGATCCGGATGCTCCCCAGGTGAGTGGGCCAGAGGCGGTAAGCGTGCATGCGGAACCGCCTGAAGAAATCGCCGTCCACGTGGTGCCAGTGACGGGCACAGCGCCCGTGTCGCCGGTCTCTCCGGCCGGAAGAAGCCGCAAATTGCTGATCGTGTAACTGAAGCTCCCGACTGTTGGATCGAACCCAAAGAGGATCCCATCCACCTCGGACAGGTTCAGCGGGACCTGCTGCTGGCTCCATCCGGGCTGAGCCAGTTGGGACCAGTCGATCTCCACGCGCCGGGGCCCCGGCTGTGGCGCCAGCGGCGTGTACGCCTCGTAGAAGCCGTAGTCCGGAATGATTGAAATCGGCTGGGCAAGCTCGACAAACAGTGGAAAGGGTTCTCCTAACTGGTTGTGGAGGGCCTTGCCTGCCGACCAGTCCGCGCCCACCGCGGTCGCACCAGGATTGTAGTTGATGCCCTGATGCCCGATGTCGACAAAGGTGTTGTTCTCGATGTCGTTGACGCCCGTTATGTTGACGCCGTTCCAGGCGATCGCTCTCGCCAGGTTGTCATGCATTCGAAAGTTCAAACTGCCGGCATCGAGGTAGATGGCGCCGCCCCACCGTGCATGGTTGCCGATAAAGATGTTGTACGCGATCTCGGTTCCCCGGCCGTCCATGTTCCAGGTGTCCACGTTCCCACAGTCCTCGACGAACAGGCACACGTCTTCCACCAGATTGTTCAGGACGCGGGAGTTGGGCGCGAGGTAGATGCCGGCCATGGCCGATCGCGTGACCGTGTTGTTCTGCACGACCGATTGGTCCGCGCCGGACATATTGATGCCAAACTCGGCAGCCCAGTTCCATCCCTGGTCCTGCACGGTCACCTGTTGCACAGTGTTGCCAGTGCCTGCGATGTGAATTCCGCTGCGGCCGGCGTTTTGCACCGTTCCGCCATCGATGACGTTTCCACTCCCGGAGACGTCCACGCCTCCCAGGTACTGCGGCCACACCGAGTAACCGTCGAAGGTGCGAATCCAGTTTGGTGCCCTCAGGTGGAAGTCCTGCAACGTGCAATTGATGCTGTTCTGGAGGTTGAACCAGCCGCCGCGCGCGGAGAGTCCCTTGACGGTTACATACGACTGCCCACTGAGATCCAGCACCGCAGGGGCGACTCCCGCCTCCGTGCGCCCCTCGGGCGAAGCGCCGTCTGGCATCCAGACATATAGCTGCTGCTGATTGGGATCCCACCACCATTCGCCGGGCGAATCCAGCAATTCCAGCTTTCCGAAAACGAAAAAGTGGTTCCCGCGGCGCGGTATCAGTTCGGACATGGCGTTGATGGGAGCGGAAAAAGTCAGCGTGCCGGATGCCCTGTCGTGGGAGACAATCTGGCGGTCGTAAGCCACCCAGGCCTGGCCGGCCATCACGCGAACCCACGCGCCGGTCAGGTCGACATCGGGAAGAGCGGAAGACGTGATGTAATCCTGTGTGCCCGAGTCGGCCATCGCGTAAGTCATGCCCGCAAAGTCCTCGATGGGCGTATTGGGCCAACGGGCCTCGTTGAGTAACTGCCCGGCGCCAAAGACCTGCGTTGGCTGGTTGGGCCAGGGAACCATGTAGATCGCTCCGGAATAGACGGCCCAGGGCCCGCCCACGGGAGTGGCCCCGACCAGCGTCGGTTGCGCGCCGGGGAGGGCCTCGATCGTAATGGGCGCGGTGGCAGTTCCCGAATTGCTCAGCGTGAAAGTCTCATGATAGTCCCCGGTGTGGAGGAACAGAGTGTCCCCAGCCACCAGCCGGCTCGCAGCGAATTGAATTGTGGCGAACGGGTGGGTTTGGGTCCCGGCGGAAGCATCGCTCCCAAAGGGCGAGACGTAGTAAGAAGCGCCCTGGACGGCGAGGCCGGAAGTCAGCATCGAGTAAGTGAGTAGGAGAAGTGGCCGCATAGTGTGAAAACCGATCTACCAACCATTCCGGATCGAGTTCAGACCGGTCGATTGGATGTTAGCGAGTAACCTGGTGTAATGGATTCCCTAAGCACTCGCCTTACCGTATCCGAGATTAACAGGACCGCATCGCCTCGGGCAACTGGGCCGTGGGCCGAGCAATCCGCCTCCACCGGACGGCAGCCAGTGCGTCTACAATGATTACGCCTGAGCATCGGCCCAGGCCGTGTCCAGGAGCTGCTGCCATGATGAAAGATCTGCCGTTGTCGAAAGTGTACCAGTTGCTCGAACCGGGTCCGGTCGTCCTGCTGACTACCGCCCACAAGGGCCGTGTCAACGTCATGACGCTGTCCTGGCATATGATGGTCGAGTTTGAGCCGCCGTTGGTTGCCTGTGTCGTCAGCAACGCCAATTACAGCTCTGTCGCATTGCGGGCGACGAAAGAGTGCGTAATTGCGGTGCCATCGCTGGAACTAGCTCCCAAAGTCGTGCAAGTCGGTAACTGCTCGGGCCGGGATGTGGAGAAGTTCCAGAGAATCGGTCTGACGCCCGCGCCAGCTCAGCGCGTGGCTCCCCCTCTGGTGGTGGAGTGCTTCGCCAATCTCGAGTGCAAGGTGGTCGATACGCGTCTCGTCAATCGGTACAACCTCTTCATCCTGGAAGTCCTGAAGGCCTGGAGGGATCCGGCCTGGAAGTTCCCGAAGACCATTCACCATCGCGGATACGGCAGCTTCGTTGTGGACGGCGAGACGATCAAGCTGAAGTCGAGAATGCCGTAATCGGCCAACGTCCAGAGGGCCGCGCTTCGCATTCTCTCGAAACTGTTTCCTGCATGACACCACACCATGCGGTCATAACCGTCCGTTCGATTCAGATTGCTTCGCTTGGGCGAGAAATCGGCTAAAGTTGATCATGGTAAGGACAATGATGACCTCACGCAGTGCTTTCGTTTTCGCTCTAAGTGTGATGTTGGTGCGGACAACGGCGTTCGCGCAGGCTCCGCTGAATTCGCCCATACCATCCGACATCGAGATCCGCAAGATTCTCGCCGATCGCATCGGCGCGGACAACCTGGGTATAGGCATTGTGGTCGGTGTGATCGACGCGAACGGCCGGCGGATTGTCGCATACGGCGGTCTCGCAAAGGACGACAAGCGGCCGCTCAATGGCGACACTATCTTTGAGATCGGCTCCATGACGAAAGTGTTTACGTCCCTGGTGCTGATGGATATGGTGCAGAAGGGCGAAGTCGCGGTAACCGATCCGGTATCCAAATACCTGCCGGCAAGTGTCAAAGTGCCGGAACGAAACAACAGACAGATCACGCTGCAGGATCTTTCGACGCAGAGTTCCGGGCTACCGCGAATGCCGTCGAATCTCCACCCCAAAGATGCGGCGAATCCTTACGCCGATTACTCGGTCGAACAGCTCTATCAATTCATATCGGGCTACCAACTGACCCGCGACATCGGCGCCCAGTACGAGTACTCCAATCTCGGCGTTGGGCTGCTCGGGCACGTCCTCACTTTGCGCGCCGGCATGGACTACGAAGCGATGGTGCGGTCCCGCATCTGCGATCCTCTGGGCATGAACAGCACGAGCGTCACGCTATCGCCGGAGATGAAAGCGCGGCTGGCGATTGGACATGGCCCTGGCCTGGGTGCGGTGGCGAACTGGGATCTTTCGACGCTGGCCGGCGCCGGCGCCCTGCGGTCCAGTGCGAACGACATCCTGACTTTCCTCGCGGCAAACCTTGGCTACACCAAGACTCCACTTGCCGCGGCCATGGCAGCGGAGGTATCGATTCGGCGGCCGGCCGGATCCCCCGACATGGAGATCGCTTATGGCTGGCACGTTCAGACGAAGAATGGGAATTCCATCGTCTGGCACAACGGCGGCACGGGCGGATACCGGTCCTATATGGGCTTTGACGCGAAAAGCCGCGCGGGTGTCGTTGTGCTCTCTAACATCTCGACGGCTGCGGGTCCCGACGACATAGGACGCCATCTGTTAGACGCGAGCTACCCATTGGAGAAGGTGGAACCGGTCAAAGAGCACCAGGAGGTCAGTGTCGACACGAAGGTCTTCGACAACTACCTCGGCAGCTACCAATTGGCTCCCAGTGTGATCATCGCCATCACGCGCGAAGGCGATCGGATGTTCGGACAAGTGACGGGACAGCCAAAGTTCCAGTTGTTCCCCGAAAGCGAGCGGAAGTTTTTCCTGAAGGTCGTGGACGCTCAGCTTACTTTCCATACCGATGCGCAGGGCAAAGCGACTGAGGCAATCCTTCACCAGAATGGGAGGGACATGGCTGCGAAGCGGATTGACGAAGCTCAGGCTGCGGCGTTGGCGGCTGCGGCGGCGAAACGCTTCGAGGATCAAAGGCCGGCGCCTGGATCGGAAGCCGCGCTGCGCCGCGACATCGACGAGCTACGGCTCGGAGAGCCGAAATACGAGCTAATGAGTCCAGGCCTTGCCGACGCCACGCGTCAACAGTTGCCGCAGCTCAAAGCCGCGATTGCTCAGCTTGGCGCGGTGGCATCGGTCACATTCAAAGGGGTCGGGCCGGATGGCGCCGACATCTATGAGGTGAAGTTCGAGCATGGTTCGACGGAATGGAGAATCATCCTGGATTCGGACGGAAAGGTGGCTAGCGTAAATTTCCGCGCAAAGTAGGCGTGAGCCGCGGTTCCGATCGCCGGTGCGTGACCCGCCGGCTATGTCAACGCCAGCAGGCAAGAAAAGGCCAAGAGCGAGAAGAGGGCGTGATTATCTACTTGACAAAGTGTAGGGGTTTGCAATACCGTGGGTGGTGTGGCGAGCGGCGCCGGGTCGGCTTTAGCCGCGCTTTTTCGCTGTGGCTGGCTTTGGTGGGGCCTTCGGCTCTCGCGTGCGCGGTATATCAGTTACAGGTAGCGGCGGCGCCTTTAGAAGCGCTCCCAGCACGGCGTCGAACTCGGTCTTCGGAACTTTGGGGATCTCACCCATATGACCATTTTACGCTGGTTATCGTCTAGGGGGATTGTATTTTTTCGCGCTTCGCTCTAGTATTGCTCCCAGGGTCCAGATTGAAGGGTCCTAGCTACTTACCAATCGGCACTACGATGGGCCAACACCGTAAGCCGTGATCTTTCGCATAGTCCCTTGTGCCGTCCTTAGTAAGCGTCTCGTAAACCGCTCTTCCCAACATACCGGTCGGGGCTGCATTGTGGTGTCATGAGCGACACTGTCTTCGAACAGAAGCCGGCAAACCCGAAAGCAGACGATTGGGCCGAACGAATCGCGGCGCAACAGCGCAGCGGGATTTCGGTCAAGCAGTTCTGCAAAGGACAAGGGCTAACGGAGTACTCCTTCTACGCATGGCGGAAACGGCTCCAGGAAAGCGGGCCAGTTCGGTTCGCTTTGGTGGAACGGAGCGTACGCCGGCAGGAGCGCACGGCGGAGTCGGCGCTGGAACTGGTGTTGGCGACCGGCGAGCGACTACGCATTGGATCTGGCGTGGACTCCGCTACCTTACGGATTGTGCTGGACGCGTTGCGGGGATGATCCACCTGCCAGCCAGCGTGCGTGTGTACCTCTGCCTCACGCCGTGCGATATGCGCAAGAGCTTCGACAGTCTGCAGGCGCTGGTCCGGGAGCACCTGGAGTTGGACCCTTTTGCCGGACACCTGTTTGTGTTTGCGAGTCGGCGCAAGGACCGGGTGAAGATTTTGTACTGGGACCGCGACGGTTTCGCTGTCTGGAGCAAGCGGCTGGAGGAGGGGACGTACGCGGTTCCGTTGGGCGACGGCGGCGCGGAATGCCGGCGTGAGATCACGGCGCAGGAATTAGGTGCGCTGCTCAGCGGCATCGATCTGGGCACAGCGAAACGGCGAAAACGGTATCACCGCGCGGACGTATAAAACACTTCTATCTACTCTTGTTTTTACTTGGAAGCGAACCGTTTTCCGCGTAATCTAGATACACGGTGGCCATAGATCCGAACAGCTTGCCGCGGGATGCAGAGACGCTACGAAAGATCGTCGTCGATCTGGCCGAACAACTGGATCGTTCTCTGGCCGAGCAGAACAAGTACCAGAGTCTGCTGCGCGAACTGCTGGAGGCACAGCGCAACCGCAAGAGTGAGCAGTTGTCGAAAGAACAACTGGCATTGTTCGAGGCGGCCTGGAAGGCACGAGGTACGGAAGACGAATCCGCTGCTGGGGAAGACGACGATGACCTCGATGGCGATGCGGGAGCGGGTCCGAAACCGAATGACCCGCAAAACCAGAAACGGGGCGGGCGCCAACCCCTGGCGCGGCATCTCAAGCGGGAAAGAATCGTTCACGACCTGGCCGAGGCGGAGAAGCACTGTGTCGGCTGCGGCAAGGACCTGCGGCTGATCGCCGAAGAGACCAGCGAACGCTACGAATACATTCCCGCCTCGATGAAGGTGATTCAGGACGTTTGCCTGAAATACGCCTGCGATTGCACGGTGAAGACCGCCACGAAGCCGCCGCAGCCGATCGAGAAGAGCACGGCGGGAGCGAGCTTATTGGCGCAAGTGATCGTGGCGAAATGGGCCGACCATCAACCGCTGCACCGGCAGGAGAAGATGTTTGAGCGGCACGGCATCGACATCTCGCGCAAAACCATGGGCGGCTGGATGGCGCAGTGCGCGGAACTACTCGACCCTTTGTACCAGTTAATGAAAAAGGAGGTACTAAGTTCCAAGGTGATCGGCACCGACGATACCAGCGTGAAGGTGCTGGACCGGAAACTTCCATTTGCGAGGATCGGGCGGATCTGGCCGTATGTCGGAGATGCGCAACATCCGGTGATCGTGTACGACTACACGCCCACCCGATCGCGCGCCGGTCCGGCAAGATTTCTGGAAGGATACACAGGATACCTGCAGGCGGACGCCTACTCGGTCTACGATGCATTTTTCAAGTCGCAGCGTGGCATGACCGAGGTGGGCTGCTGGATGCACGCGCGGAGATACTTCTTCAAGGCGTTGGATTCCGACGAGCCACACATGGGGCCGGCACTGCACCTGATCGCACGCCTGTATGCCGTGGAGGAACGAGCCAAGGCGCTGTCGCTGTCAGCGGAGCAAAGGCTGGCGTTGCGCCAACGGGCATCGGTGCGGCTGCTCGGCAAGCTCCACCAGTATCTGCTGCAGCTGCAGCCGGAGGTTCTGCCGAAGAGTCCATCCGGTGCCGCGGTGCGCTATGCGCTGAATCAGTGGGAGGCGCTAACGCGCTTTCTGGAAGACGGTGAGCTGGAGATTGACAACGGCGCCACCGAACGGGCCAACCGCGATATCGCGCTGGGCCGCGGCAACTGGACCTTCTTCGGCAGCGACGGCGGCGGCAAGACGGCGGCGGTGTTGCGAAGCTTCATCGCTTCCTGCAAGGGGTGTGGCGTCGAGCCGTTTGCCTGGTTTCGTGACGTGCTCTCGCGCATCCCAGCTCACCCCGTGACCCGGCTCGGTGAGTTGCTTCCCCACAACTGGCAACCGCTGAGAATGGTGGAAAGTTCGAGTTCGTAACGTGTGGCGGCCCAACACTCCATCAGGGGGGTAGTATAGCGGAAGGCGAGCCGACAGGCGCCCGCGCTGCTCGAACTGCTAGAATTCCGCTATGTTGGGTGCCAGAGAAATATGGACGCCATTGAAAGACACCGAACCCACATTCTGCGTTACGCCAAGGCCGCCGAACCAGTGCACTTTGACACCACTTCGAACACCGTGGCCAGCGATAGCACCTGCGTGGAGAATCGCGTTGGAAGGTGGCAATTGCCGAATGCGCTACTGAAATGACGGCGCGCGACATCGAAAAGTACGTGTTGCAGGCGCTCGACCATGTGGGGTGGTATCGCAGTTGCTGGTTTCCACGGGTGGAGCGCGACTCGCTGAACTTCCCGGACGGGCCCGACGACGAAGAAGTACGGGCGGCGCTCTTCCGCCTGGTGGAGTCGGGGGCCGTGGTGGTGTCTGGGGCATCTTCGAAAGCGGAGGCCATCGAGGATATCCGGACGAATCCCGAATCCGAATATGAACTGGAATTGAGCGAGGAAGCACGTCAGCAGCTGTACGCGGCGCAGGAACGCGCGAAGGTTTCGCTGCCGGGCTACTTCCGGCTGTTCGCGCAAGGCGCGGAGTTCGACGTGGACGAGTATTTGCGATCCACATCTCTGACGTTTGATCAGGTTTGGCGCCGTGGCGAAGGGTCATACGCGATGAACGGAGTGGCAAAGAGGCTGGGCGACGGTGCGGCGCTTTCCTGGGCCGATCAACAAACCATCGCTGCGAGGTTCATGGCGGAGAATCGTGAGGCACTGCAGGCACTTTCGGAGTTCCCGGGGGTGCAACAAGTAACGCTCGGTTTGCAATTCAATATCGATCTACAGCCTGGACTGCTGGGGTTTGCCGTGACGACGTGGCAGCACCTGCTGCGGTGCGCATTGGACGCGAGGGTGAGCCCGACTATTTACGTACACCACAGCGGTCCGGGAGGTCCGTTGCCTTACACGTATTCGCCCGAGAGGTTCTTGGAAGGATGGTGAACCGCGCCCCGGCGTGAACGCGAATCTCCCAGTCGGACCGGTCCATCAGGGCGGCAGTTTACGAGACGCTTACGTCCTTAAGGGTTTTCCAGGCCCTGAATATGACCCGGTAGCCCTTAGGGACGGTGATCTTTTGACCACCCATAGCCCAGCACCTCCTTTCTGACGGGGGTTCCGTCGGCTTTCCGGATTACCCCATTTAGAAAGGCTGAAATCCAGGCCCTGGGAGCAGACTAGATTCTATACCTCAAGGTCTTGAATTGGAAGCACTATAATGGCTAGAGGAGGGCGGGGGGATCGGACCCCAATGCCCGGATAGACATTTGCGGTTTATAAGACCGCTCCTAGCGCCAGCTAGACGCCCTCCGCAAAATCAGATCAAATACCTTTTCCGCTGTCCTGCTTCAACTCATCATCGAATGGCAGCTCCATCGTCTCTCCATAGCGTGGCTTGATTCTGTCCAGCTTTGAAATGAAGTCCTGGTAATCGGAACTCAGCTTCATTACCGCAACCACGGCTCCCAAGTGTTCTCGAAGCTTAGGGTAGCCAATGTTCGTAGTCAACTTCTGAAAGTACTTTGCGGTCGGGCGACCAGCCTCATTTCTAGGAACCACATTCTGTAGCTCCTTCAGAACACCGGGAGCAATTCGGCGGTAAACGATGTCATTCGTCAAGACACCGAAATACTGTGGGCGTTGAACGGTATCGCGCGGAAAATCGAGGCCGCGAAGCCGGAATAGTTCCTGATAGTAATCTGCTGGGAACGTTCGTACCCAAGGCTGAAGTTCCTTCGCGATGAAAGCCTCTAGGATTCTTGCGAGGGCGTCATTTGCTCGATCACGTTGATACCCCGTCGCTTCGTCAACCAAAGCAATAATACCGACCTTAGCGAAGGCCCGCGTCAGTACATAGCACGCCCGGTAATAGCGTTGCTCCTCTTCGGTCCTGAGTTGACTACTGTCATTTGCGGCGAGCACGGCTTCGCACAATTGAACAAGAATTGGAGCTTCATATCCTTGGGTTGGCAAAGGGGCGCCACTGTCGAACACAAGCGGGTTTTCGATGGCCAGAGCTAAGTCATTGTTGTCAAATGACTTTTTCCTCAAAAGAGACGCAATTCTGGACGTTCCTTGGCCACGGCCCTTCATGCCGATAGCACCCGTCATCCCGCGCCCTGAGATAACACGTCGGCCATCATTCAGCACAAAACACGGCAGTTCGTAATCGCCGATTGTGATGAATCCCTTGTATTCCGCCTTTGGTAATGGCTTGCTCCAGCGCGCCCGCGCCGCTCGCTGAGCGATTCCCTTACGCTCTTCCGAAGTCAAGGATTCGGCGCGAGCGTACCCACCTTTTGCTTTTCCAGTGCTTGCATCTTTACTGCTCATGCTTGCACAATAACATGCTTGCATTCGCAATGCAAGCATAAAAGTGGATATTGAGTCTGGCTATTCTTCGCTGGCCTTGGTCAGGATTTCGTATGGGAGTGCCGCGCCTATCACTAGTGCGGCCACCACCAGGGCGAATATGTCTTGGCTCTCGCGGTTGTTCCATCTGAACTGGAATTCGCTCAGATAGCGGTGAAGGTGCTTCACGCTGATGTGGTGGAAGGAACCTATCACGCCACGCTTCAGAAGGCCCCAGTAGCCGTCAATCGTGCCTGTGTGAACGTCGCCGCGCACCCACTCTTTCTGTATGTGGTTTACGGTTTCGTGCTTGTGGTTCTTAATGCAACCGGCGGTGGTTCCGTACAAGTTGGAATCGTCAGAATAGATTGCCGCCGCATCGAACGAAACGTTTTCCTGAATCTTCCCTACAACGCCCTTCAGTGTGACTACGGGCATATGGCAGGTGCGTGCCCTTCCGCCGCGCTCGACTACTCCGAACACAGGGTCTTTGTCCCACCGTGCGCGCTTGCGCCGCTTGTCATACCGGCCGCCCAAATAGGTTTCGTCAACTTCAACAACGCCAGTTAGCGGCTCCGTATCGACCGCTTCCACCAGTTCCATGGCCTTGCGAATCCGGTGCGCCAGGTGCCAAGCGCTCTTGTAGGCGATGTTCAGATCACGCTGAAGTTGTTTCGCGCTCAGCCCCTTTTTCGCGTTCACCATGAGGGCCACAGCCATTAGCCACTTCTCCAAGGGAAGGTGCGTATCGTGAAAGATCGTTCCCGTGGTGACGCTGAACTGGTGGGCGCATTTCGGATCTTGGCACTGGTAGAGGATTCGACCCGGAACCTTGACCGTGCGGACTTCGCCAGCCTTGTTTGTGCGGGTGCGCTCGGTATCGTTCGTGGTAATGCGGGAAACCTGCTTTCCGCCGCAGAGCACGCACGCGACGCCATCCGGCCAGCGCATCGCTTCCAGATAATCAACGCAGGCTTCAGGGGTTGCGAACTGTTTTCCAGCATCTATCAGGTTCATGATCTTGATCTCTACCTGTAGTATGCCGCATCCCGTTTACTTTGTCAAGTAGATAATCACGATATCGCCGCTACCTTCGCCGGAGAAAACCTGCTGCTGAACTGGATCGAGACCGACAACTACAAAACCATCGCCGCCGCCGCCATGGGCTACAACCACGCGGTGGTAGCGCAATCTCCCATCGATGTCAACATGTGCAAACAGCTCAATATCCTGCTGTCGAATATGGGAGTGCCCCCGGAGAAGATCGTCATCGATCCGAACACCGGCGCGTTGGGTTACGGGCTGGAGTACACCTATTCCGTGATGGAGCGCATCCGCACATCCGCCTTGATGGGAGACGGCATGCTCGCCTGGCCGATGCTGGTTACGCCCGGTCATGAGGTGGCCCGGACAAAGGAGAGCCGCGCGCCCGAGAGCGATTTCCCGCAGTGGGGCAAGGGCCCGGAGCGGGGAGCCTTGCTCGAAATCGCCACTGCCATCAGCCTGCTCAACGCCGGGGCAGACCTGCTGGTGCTGTATCATCCCGAGGCGGCGCGCACCGTCGGACGCAAAATCCAGGAAATGGCGCAGGGCAGTGAGTAAGGAGACCGCAAGATGGCGTTAACGGGTTTACAGATCTTCAAGCTCCTCCCGAAAACGAATTGCGGGGAGTGTGCGGTACCCACCTGCATGGCCTTCGCCATGAAACTGGCAGCCAAGTCTGTGGACCTGGCGGCGTGCCCTTACGCTTCGGAGGAGGCCAGGAAGACCGTCGGCGCGGCCAGCAAACCGCCCATCCGTCTGGTGAAGATCGGGCCGCCAGGAAGCGAAGTCGCGATCGGAAACGAAACTGTCATGTTTCGGCACGAGAAGACATTCGTGCATCCCACGGCCTTCGCCATGGCGTTTGCCGACGACCAACCGCTCTCCGGACTTTCCCACAGCATCGCCGAAGCGCGGGAATACTGCCTGGAACGGGTTGGCGAGAAACTGCGGCTCGACCTGATCCTGGCGGACAACGTCAGTGAGGCGGTGGCGCCCTTCGTCGCCCTGGTCAGGACGGCGGCCGGAGCTACCGGGCGCGGCATGATTCTCAGGAGCGACAACCCCGAGGCCCTGGAAGCCGCGCTGCAAACTCTGGATGGCCAGCGGCCGCTGATCCACGCCGCCACGCCTGCCAACGCGGAGAGCATCGCCGCCCTGGCGCTCCAATACAAGGCCCCGCTGGTGGCCCGCGCCGCCACACTCGACCAACTCGCCGAACTCACCGGGAAACTGGCCGGCCTGGGCGTCAAAGACATCGTTCTCGACCTGCCCGCCGATAACCCGGCCGCCATTCTGCAAAACAACACCGTCATCCGCAAGGCGGCGCTGAAGAACACCTACGAGCCGCTTGGCTATCCTATCATCAACTTTGCCACCGGGCGCGATGCGGCGTCCGCGGTGGCAGACGCCTGCACATTCATTTGCAAGTATGCGTCCATCGTGGTGCTCGACCGCATGGAATACGAGGCGCTCTTGCCGCTGATGATGTTGCGGCAAAACCTCTACACCGACCCGCAAAAGCCGATCCAAGTGGAGCCGAAAGTGTACCCTGTGGGCGAGCCCGGACCGGCTTCGCCGGTTCTCACCACCTCCAACTTTTCGTTGACTTACTTCCTGGTTTCGGGTGAACTCGAAAACTCCGGCGTGCCGGCGCACCTGGTGATCGTGGAAACCGAGGGGATGAGCGTGCTCACCGCCTGGGCCGCGGGCAAATTCACGGGCTCGAGAATCGCTGCCGCGGTGAAGGCCAGCGGCATCGAGGGTCGACTCACCGCGCGCCGGCTGATCATTCCCGGCTGCGTGGCGCAGATCAGCGGCGAGTTGGAAGAAGCCTTGCCTGGTTGGGAAGTTCTGGTAGGGCCGGCCGAGGCTGTCGACCTGGGCCCCTACCTCAAGCGGAACGCCGCGCGGTAGTTCCATGCCTGACGTATACTTCCTGCCCGCCGGCGTCACGGTTGAAGTTCCCGCCGGCACGCTGATTCACGAAGCGGCCATACGGGCCGGTATCCACGACCTGGAACTGCCCTGCGGCGGCGGGGGCACCTGCGGCCAATGCCTTGTGGAGGTTAGTGGCCGCACGGTGATGGCGTGCCGGACCAATATCGCGTCGGACGTAACCGTGACCGTCCCGGAGAACCGGGACGTTGCCATGCAGGTAGTTGGGGAAAGCCGGTTTCTGGCCGCCGAGGGCCTGCTCCCGCGGGCCGATAGACTCTCGCCGCAGTACGAAATTCGGCGGATGACCGTACCGCCTGCCTCCGTCGAGGAACACTACAGCGATTGGAAACGCCTTTTGCGGGAATTCGGCGGCGAGCCGCCGGTGGCGGCGCCGCTCTCCGTGCTGCGCAATCTGGCCGCCGCCGTGCGGGAGCAGGACGGCAAGCTCACCATCGCGGTCGAGGAATCCGCCGCCGGCATTCGCGTAACGGAAGTGTATCCCGGGCACATCGACCGGCGCGCGTTTGGCCTGGCCGTCGACATAGGAACCACTACCGTCGCAGCGCAACTGGTGGATCTCAACGGCGGGCGCGTTCTCTCCACCCATACTCTGTACAACGCTCAGATCCGGCGCGGCGCCGACATCATTACTCGCATCGACCATGCCCGCACCCCCGCGCGCCTAGAGGAACTGCGCGCTATGGTGGTTGAAACCATCAACAGCCTGGTGCGGCAGATGGCCGCCGATCCCCAGGACATCCGCGCCGCCTTCGTGGCCGGCAACACCACCATGATCCACCTGCTGCTAGGGATGGAGCCGCGCCACATCCGCGAATCGCCCTATGTGCCCACGGTGAACCCAGTGCCCTCGCTTCGGGCCGCGGAGGTGAAGATCGACATCCATCCCGACGCGCTGGTGGAGTTCGCGCCGGGCGTGGGGAGCTATGTGGGAGGCGATATCACAGCAGGCCTGCTGGCGACCGATCTGCCCACCAACCACGAAGAGGTGTTTCTCTTCCTGGATATCGGCACCAACGGCGAAATCGTGATTGGAAATGCCGACTGGATGGTGGCGTGTGCCTGTTCCGCCGGCCCGGCATTTGAAGGGTCGGGAATTCGCTGCGGTATGCGCGCCGTGGAGGGCGCCATCGAGCACGTCGACATCGGTGCCGGTCTGGCCGTCCACTACAAGGTGATCGGTGGCGGGAAACCGGCCGGCATCTGCGGCTCCGGGCTGATCTGCCTGCTGGGCGAGCTGT